>CAUJFT010000409.1 GCA_963169475.1 Bacteroidota bacterium
CAGATTTAGTCATTGAAAAACAACCTAAGCTAACTATGATGGCTAAGATTACCCGCGCAATTACGGGTTGGATAACGGGTAAGTATTTTGACCCGCCCACTACTCGGAAAGGAAAGGTAGTGCTTGCCGCACGGTTGATGCTTACACAGCAAGTGGTTGTAGAAGGGAGTATTGACCCCTTAACCCCTGCACTTATCCACTTAAAATACACTCATTCTGACCCCCAGCTTATCAAAATAATTAGTAATCGTTACGTAGAAGTAATCACAAACCACTATAAAAAACAACGAACGGAAAAGTCGCGCAAAACGTATGAGTTTTATGTAATGAGAACGGATTCGGTGAGTAAGGAGTTAGAAAAAAATCTTCGTAAAGGAGCAAAAATCATTGATGAAGATAAGTTCCGTATCTTTGCACAAGACGAAATCCCCGTGAAGGAAATAGAGGGGCAATCCGAAGTGTTGAAACAAATGTACGCTCAATTGGTTACAATGAAAGAGTCCGCGCTTAACAATCTGCTTCAAGAAACCCCCGTAGTTCAGATTGTGGATAAACCAGACCCGCCGTATGATAAGGCTGAAAAATCGGTCATCTCTGCATTAATATTAGGCATTTTCCTTGGAGTATTATTAGGAGTCATGTTTGTAGTAAGAAAATTACTGAAAGAAGACATTCGGAACTACCTCCGCCAAGTCATGGAAGCTGCCGATTAGACAAAAAAAAGATATGCACTAAAAAATAGTGGAGACCAATAAAAAATACGATTTTCTTATCTATGGAGTATATGGATATACCGGAGATTTGATATGCCGTCTTGCCAAAGAAAGGGGAATGAATGCTGCGGTTGCGGGGCGCGATGCCGCCAAAACACAAGCTCAAGCAAGGCTTTATGGCTTTGATTATTTTGTTTTTGAAATAACGGACACCCAAAAAGCCATAGAAGCACTTCTTCAAGTAAAAATCTTACTGAATTGTGCGGGTCCCTTTTGCAATACTGTCCGTCCTATGACAGACGCTTGTATAAAAACAAGCACTCATTACTTAGATATTAGCGGGGAATGGCAAGTTTTTGAGTATCTTGCTTCTCTTAGTGGTGCTGCTGTAAAGGCGGGAATCATACTTTTACCCGGGGTGGGCTACGATGTAGTGCCTTCAGATTGTCTGGCACTTTACCTGAAAGCGCAAATGCCCAATGCCGAAAAGATTTCGTTGGCAATCTTCTCCAAGGGCGGAAGCCTATCGCGCGGGACACTGCTTACCATGAACGAGGCTATAGGTCGCCCCGCAGCCATGCGTAAAGATGGAAAAATCATTGCCATACCTATGGCTAAGTTTGTCAGAGAGATTGAAATTGCGGGTAAAAGAAGATTGTTTATGAATATTGGTTGGGGAGATATTTCTACGGCTTGGCATTCTACCCAAATTCCAGAAATTATAACCTATACAGCGGCTTCTCCCAGAATGATTAATATGGCAAAAATAAGCCGATATATAGGCTTCTTTCTTAGGCTACCTTTTGTTAAAGCAATCAGTAAATACAGAATCCTAAAAAGAGGAAACCCAATGACAGAAGATATGCAACAACAAGTACAGTCATTTGTATGGGGAGAGGTGGTAAACAGAAAAAACGAAAGTATAAAGGCATTAATAACCCTTCCGGACGGGTATGTACTTACTGCCCAAACCGCTTTGGCGATTGTAAATCGGATATTGAAATCTCCTCCTTCTTGCGGTTTTCAAACTCCTGCAAAAGCCTTTGGAAGTGAGTTTATCCTATCTATCCCGGAAACACATAGAGAATTGTTACAATAAAATCGGATAACTAAGCAACCAAAGCGTGTAAGTTCTGAGCCTGCTATCGGTCTTAGTAGAGATAAGGCCGATAGCAGGCGATATAGATTGTTTTTGTATTAAGTATAAGTGAGTAAAAAAACTAAGAAAATAATTATTATTTAAAATACTGAACATTAATTATTTAATATTATTTTTTACTATTCACTGCTTACGGCTACGAGTGTGCTTTTGCTTGATGATGGTAGCTTAGGAATTACTTAGGCTAAATTTAATCCTCCAAATACCCAAATTTACCTTCATTAAAATCTTGAAATGCCTCTATAAGCTCTTGCTTAGTATTCATGACGAAAGGTCCGTGTGCCGCAATCGGTTCGTTTATTGGTTCTCCACTTAATACCAAAATGATAGAGTCGGCCGAGGCGTGGATAGAAAAATTTTCTCCTACGTTTTCAAATAATGCAAAGTTATTTACGGGAACATTAGTGCCGTCTATGGAGATATTTCCTTCTAATACTAAAATGGCAGTATTAAAATGAGCAGGGAAATGAAAGTCGGCTTTCCCATTATTTTTCAAGATTACATTTAGCAAGTGCATAGGCGTAAAGGTAGAAGCACTCCCTTTTGTGCCTTGATACTCCCCCGCAATTACTTCTACTACTCCTTCGTGTTCAGGGAGCATAACCTTGTTAATAGCCCTGTTTTGTATCGCTTGATACTTGGGTTTAGACATTTTATCTTTGGCGGGCAGGTTTACCCAAAGCTGAACCATTTGGAACTCTCCGCCTTTTCTACTCCATTCTTTTTCGTGAAACTCTTTGTGTAAAACGCCAGAGGCGGCGGTCATCCATTGTACGTCTCCTTCTTCAATTACTCCCCCTCCTCCACTACTATCATGATGCTCTACCTTGCCTTTGTAAGCGATGGTTACCGTTTCGAACCCGCGGTGCGGATGTACCCCTACTCCTCTCGGGACTTCGCGGGGTGCGAAATAAAAAGGAGAGTTGTAGTCCATCATAATAAACGGACTCATTCGCTGCATACTTAACCCCTGACTACCGGGAATAATGTTGTGAACCCTAAAACCATCGCCGACAAAGTGTACTCCGGCAGGTGCGATTACGCGCTCAATTTTTTTAGTTGCCATAATATTTTAATTTTATGCAGCAAAATTACCACCTTTCTATGGTCTGTGCATTGATGTATGGTAAGAACCTATTTTTTGAAGTTTTTTCCGGAAAGTGATTTTCTTACTCTGCTCAAACTTTCTGGAGTGATACCTAAATAAGAAGCCACCATCGTTTGGGGTACTCTTAATAATATATCCGGATAGGTCTTTATAAAAGATAGGTATCTGTCTTCTGCTGATGCGCTAAGTAGCTGGTAGATTCTTTTGGTCAATTGTCTGATGTGATTATGTAATAGCGTATCATTAAATGTAGTAAAATTTGAATGAGACTTTGTAAGTTTCGATACAAGTTCTTCCTCGATAAGAAAAATAGAAGTATCTTCGATGGCTTGGATAAAATAGGCGGCAGGGGTTTTATTGTATAAGCTATCCCTATCTGTAACAATCCACCCCTCCGGAGCAAATTGTAGAATGTGTTCTTTACCTTCGTTATCAATGCCGTATTGCCGAACCAACCCTTTTTCTACAAAAAAAGAAGCATGGCAAGTATCTCCTTGTCTAAGCAAGAAATCCCCCTTCTTAAAAAATAATGTTCGGCAATGACGCATTAGTTCCGCAATCATTGTTTCATCTAAGTCTGTATTAGAGGTTAAAAATGTACTAAAAGTTATTTTATTCATTTTATGGGGATATTCTTAGGATTACGGGAGATAGTTATTTTGAGCTTTGTAGAAGGAATTGAGGCTTTGTAGGTTCATCGCTTATATAGTTTTGGTATTCACTTTGTCAAATGAGGTCTCGTTTGTGGATACCATTAAACTTACTGCTAAGTTACTATAATAGAATGCACACCTAAAATCGGGGTGTTTTGTAAAAACGTTTTTCTGTTCATGTCAGATATGATTTTATGATGAAACCAAGTAGAGCAGCTACCACGATAATGAATGGTTCTTGGATTTTCTTGTATTTTGTTAATATTAGGGTAGTTGCGGCGGCAAATCCGATAGCGGTAAAATCCACCACTCCCTCCGCGTTAACGAATGTTCGGTATGCAATGATGGCGACAGCTCCTGTTAATGCGCCAATAACAGAGGCCGTAATGCCGTCAACAAATGCTTTTATTGATTTATTTTTTGCGATTTTCTTAAAGTAAGGCGCAGGAATGACCGTCAAGACATAGCAAGGAAGGAAGGTTGCAAGGGCGGCAACGCAAGCACCCACTACTCCACCGACAAGGTAACCAATAAACCCTACGGTTATGACGACGGGTCCGGGTGTTATCATTGCTACTGCAACGGCATCTAAAAATTCTTTTTCATTAAGCCAGCCAAATTCTTGAACTACGCCACTGTGTAAAAAGGGTACGATGGCTAGCCCGCTACCAAAAACAAATGCTCCGGCTTTGGTAAAAAACCATGCAATATTCCAAAGTGTCTTTGAGTCGGTTGTCCAAAAAATGGGAGGGATAAACAAAAAAAGGGACATCGTTTTGCCATTTTTAATCCACGAGGGGGGGGCTTTTACAAACATAAACAGCAAACCGGCAACAAGAAAAACCAGGATATCTTCTCGTTGCGTGATTATGGTCATTAAAAGTCCAATGGAATAAAGTAACCATAAAAGCCAATTTTGTTGGAGAGTGGTGCGGTCTATTTTCCCAATAGTCTTTGTAGTCAATCTATAGGTAGTTACTGCGATTATCCCTATAACGGCTGCGCCAACACCGTAAAATATGGATTGCATCCAATTCAATCCGCCATATTCTTTGTAGGCGATTCCTAAAACTAAGACCATGATAAAGGACGGCAGAACAAACGCAATTCCCGTTAGTGTTGCCCCAAACACGCCATAATGAACGTAGCCTAAGTAAATTCCCAATTGGGCTGCCATTGGTCCTGGTGAGAGTTGCGCTAATGCCATACCTTCTTTGTAATCGTCTTCCGAAAACCATTTGCGTTTCTCTACCAAGTCGCGGAACATATATCCAACCAAGGCAACGGGTCCTCCAAAGCCGGTACAACCTAAATAGAAAAAGTATTTTACTAGTTCCCCAAGACTATATTTTATATTTTTATTCTCTTGCTCTTGCATTTTACCTTTATACCATAATCTCTCTTGCAGTTAGAAAAATAAGAACTTTACAACGCTAAAATGAATAATCATGATGGTGTAAAATCCTACTGATTTTTGACAAAGTTAGTGTTTTTTCTGCATTATTGCGATTCTGTGTGTTTTTGTTTTACGCAAAGACATTAAGCACAGCGAAGAGCATTAAGGCTATATTTGTGGGTGGTGTCCTTAGTTAGTACTTACAGAAGAAAGTTGTATGGCTAGGTTCTTGTCCTACTTTTATCTACTTCTTGGGCGGAAAGGAAGCCGGTTTCCCCCAAAAAAGAAGTAATAACAATTAGTATTTTATTATCAGAAAATCATATTTCATGCTCGATATTTTTCATCTCTTCTTGAAGAAGTTCTCTTGCGCGAAAAAGCTGGGCTTTTATCGTACCTAAGGGAAGTTGGGTTTTTTCTGCTACTTCTTCGTAGGACAATTCATCAAAATACCTTAACTCTACTAATTGGCGATATTTCAAAGGTAAGCGGTCAAGTGCCATTTTAAGATACTTTCCCCTTTGTTGTTTGAGTAAAGCATCATTAGGGTCAAGGCCTCCGTCTTTCAAATCCATTTGCATATTGCCTCCATCTTCACTCTCTATAGGCTGGTCAATCGAGATAGTCTGCACGCGTTTTTTGCGGATAAAGTCAATGCAATTATTAGAGGCAATTCGGAATAGCCATGTAGAAAAAGCAAATGTTGCGTCAAATCGTTCGATAGAGGTAAACGCTTTTGCAAAAGCCTCTTGTGCTAAATCTTCGGCATCATCAGAGTTCTTAACCATTTTGAGCAGCATATAATATACTGACTTGCGGTACTTTTTCAGAAGCTTGTCAAAAGCCCGTTTATCCCCCTTTTGCGCCCGTTCGACAAGTGTTCTATCTTCTTTGGTATTTTTTGACGTTTTCGGATTCAGCTCCATTTTGGTTTTATCAACATCCCCATCGGGACAATTACTGCACTATAAAAAACAAATATAATATCTAAAATCGGGTAAAGGTACAACATTTTTTTGGAATACATTTTTTTTTCTAAATGGAAAAAAATTTGCAAGTTCAAAATCATTCTAATGATGAAGGGAACAAGGACTTTCCACACGGTAATCCCTGAAATTATGGCAATCATTCCCCAAAAATACACCCCGATGAAAGAAAAACCAAAAGCTGTAAGCAAAAGTTTAGTTTTAGCGGAATAATACCCGCCCGCGCTTGTGTGTCTTAGTTTCTGTCTAAACCATGATTTCCATGTTTGCTTAGGTACAGACCATACAAGACTTTGCGCTGAGGTGATGACGGCAAGATTTTGGGTAGTTGCATTTGCATTAACAAATAAATCATCGTCTCCTGACAGTCGCTCCTTGAAAGCCTCAAACCCTCTCTTTTGTAAAAAAAATGACTTTGTATAGGCTATATTTCTTCCTACTCCCATATACGGAACATTCATTGCGGCAAAGCCTATATATTGCCAAGCACTATATAAAGTTTCATATCTAATCATAGCATTGAGCAATCCTCTCTCTTCAAAATATGGGCTTAATCCTAACACAATTTCCTTCCCTTGTAAAAATCCGAGTGTCATTTCCTTTATCCATTCAGGCTCCGGCTTACAGTCAGCATCGGTAAGCAATATGTATTCATGTTTTGCCGCAAGAATGCCTTCGGTTAAAACGTATTTTTTAGGACTCCACCCCTCCGGAATTGCGGAAATGGTAAGATAATGTAATTGAGGATATTGCTTTTGTAATGTATTTAGAACCCTTTCGCTATCGTCATCGCATCTATCAAGTACTATGACAACTTCATAGTTCGGGTAATCTTGGGATAAGATAAACTGTAAGTATTTTTTTAGATTTTCCGCCTCATTTCGGGCGGCAATAATTACTGAAACAGCAGGTGAAATATCATGGGGAATAGAGGGTTGAGGTAGCAGGCTTCTCCATGCTATATGCAGCCGAAAAAGAAAGCCTATATTCACAAGCCAAGCCGTAATAAAAAAAATAAAGGAGATAAGCGCAGAGATTGACCAGAATTTTTCCAAGCGATTTTTAATGCAAAGGTAAGTTTTTACAAGTAATTATACAACTTTTTTCCGGCAAACAGAA
>CAUJFT010000410.1 GCA_963169475.1 Bacteroidota bacterium
AGGAAATATCGCTACTGCCGTAGGAGAAGAGGCGGAAACAATAGAAGAAGTACATGAACCTTACCTCATCATGGAAGGATTTATCAAACGCACAAGCCGTGGGAGAATGGCAACAGAGAAAGCCTTTCACCACTTCGGAAGAATCCCAGATACCGGCGCAAGCAATCCTACGCTATTTTCATAAATTAAGACGAAATTCTCACCCAAAGCCCAAGACAAAAGGAATTACTCTCTTTTTTCTAATTGGAGGAAAATCTCATCTTTTGAAAACTGATATTCTCTTCCCTCTGTAAGACTATAAAGAACGAGTCGGTTATTGGTTACCTCCCAACCTAACCACTGATATTTCTTAGTTTTGGAATTATAGACTTTTAGTACATCAAAATCCGCAATATCATCAAAATGCGTTACAATTTCATAGCGGTCGTAACCGGGTATCCCCGTTACCGTACCATCAGGATTAAACCAAACAGACACACTCATTTCTCCCCTCACTCTCATTCCTCTTTCAATAGAGGGGGCGTATCCCCCAGAGAGCATGTTAGAGTTTACCCACTTATTGACCGCTACAAAGTCTGTTCCTTGAGCCTCTATGAAAATAAAATCTTCATTATAATCACTGTCTCTACTTTTGCAGTGCAGAACTTTAGGAGTACCAGTGTTATCCATAGTAAGCTCATACTTTTCATTCATAGCCTCAAACACTGCTTTGTTATTCCCCTGAAACTTTACCCTATACTTTGCCCCTTCGCTATTATTGTAGCAAACCCACACCGAATCTTGTAAAGACTCCCCAAAAACAAACTCCGTCATTCGCCCTGTTCTTTCTTGCAATTCATAGGTGGACTTTTTAACCAGAAGGTCATCGGCATAAGACTTGAGCAGCCAATGTCCATAGAAGGCATTATTCTGAAAATCCGCAAATACCGATAAGGAGATAAGCGAAAAAAGTAGTCCTAAAATATTGTTTTTCATTGCAATTCATTGTTTTTTTGACAAATATAAACATCACACCTCCCATAAACAAAGTTACTAATGCTTACGGGGTAAATTGTACGAATTTCGGGGTTTTAAGTTCAAAAATTTTATAAAAACTCCTAAATAGGCACTTCTCATACGTATCAATTTCTATGCCAGAAAACAATAAAACCCAAGGGATAGCCGCTCTCTAAACAGCAGGCTTCTTTTGGCTGAAATACCATAGAAAACTCTGTATATTATTCAAAAAAGAGGAGTGTATTTTTTTTTGCACTATTTTTTTATTGCATTTCTTTTTACGGAATTAAAAACTATTTATATCTTTGCACAATCTATCATTTTATATCAAGGTGCAAGCCTTTTGGTATCTATTCTAAATCAAAGCATTTTGTTTTTGCCTATGTAAATAAATCTACGTAAATCATTCATTTTAGTTAAAAATGCAATAAACTTTACCTTTAGCATTCAAAAATCATTTAAATTACGTAGATTATTATGAAAAACCCCATTCAAAACATCCTTCCAGATGAGATGTATTCGAGGTTATTGAACATGGGATTGCTCAACAAAAAGGCAATCAGGGATATAGAAATCAAGAAACAGTTTGTCTGCCTACGAAGATTAGGCATGAACTCTGTGGAGGCTATTGAGATAATTCTGTCAGAATATCCTTATCTTCAATTTGACACTATTCGAAAAATTATTTATAGTGTCAAGATTGGGACAGACTCTTCTCCCAATTAATACTGCTCCTTGTTTCCTAATTCTCAAAAGGCAAACCCGAAAAGGGCTTGCCTTTTGAGGGCGGGTGATTTGGGCAGGTTTAGGGTTACTGATTTAATTCCATCTTAATGGTCTCTCTTACTTGAGCTGTAGTAAGGCTTCCGTCCGGGTCCACATAAGGAAGTGGGATACGCTCATCTGCACTTATTTTTTGGTAAGAAAATTTAGGGAGAATTATTTCATAGGTTTTTCCTTCTTTTATCCAAAGTTTATCCGAAATTAGCCAAGGGTTTAGGATTTTCAAAGTGGCATAATCCACATTACAATCATTGGCATATTCTTTAAGGTCATGGATATGATAACGCACCTTCTCCACAATATGCGGGATAGGTTGATAATTACCACTCCGGTAAATGCCGTATCCTTTGGGATTTTCCATCAAGATTTTAATCGCTAATATTCTATAAACATATTCTCCCGTTTCGGGATTAAGGTTCATCTGATAATAAGAGCGCGTTCCTTGTGAGGAAGCCGTTGCCTCCACCGCTCCAATACCCATATTATAGGCAGCGGCTGCCAAGGTCCAACTTCCGAGAGAGCTTCGGAGGTTTTTCAAATAACGGCTAGCAGCATCAGCAGACTTGGAGGGATGAAGCCTCTCATCAACGGTATAGGAAACCTCTAATCCGTAATCCCTTGCGGTTTCCTCCATAAATTGAAAAAAACCTTTGGCTCCTTTGCTAGAAGTAAGGTTAGCAAAACCGCTTTCGGCACACACAAGGTAGAATAAATCTGCGGGAATCCCGTTACGGCGCATTGCAGATTGAAAATCCTTTTTATAGCGATTACTAATGCCCAGATAATACCCGATTAACCCTTTGGCTCCGGCATATCGCTGAAAAATCCCATTAAACTTCTCCGCAACAGTGGGCATCTCTACCGGAATTTTTTCTCCGCAGAAGGCAGCATTACGAGGCATTCCGGGATACTTTATAGCTAATTGGCTAATGACAGACTTTGCCATTTTGATACTATCTTTTTTTAGCTTTTCTTTTTTCATTTGGGCGAAGTCCATTTTTTCCGCTTTTTTCTTTACAGAATCCGGAGCCTCCTTTTTAGCCTTGGGCTTTGTAAAGGAAAATGGCAAATCTCTTGGAGTGGTAGTCTCTCTATTTTGGGCAAATACCGATAAACGAATAGTAATTAAGACTCCCGAAAAAAAGAATACAAGCAATAATCCTGTAGCAAATCTCATTTTTCAATAAATTATTTTGTCGGTTTAAACAATAAAAGATGATTAGCAATTACTTTACCAAAGTGTATTCTATACACCTATATTAGAAGATATGATTGGTAGAAACTTTATCAAGAAACAAAAATGACTGACAAAGATAGAAAACTCAAACTGAATTACAAATTTTTCACTACTTTTTTATTCGCAAAAAATCCAAATAAGGAATAGTCATAGATGAATAAGCATTTGCTTTTTTCTCCTAAGCAGCAAATAGTAAAAAATGAATCGCAAATAATAATAATATTGGGTAATTTAATGATAAGTAATTTCTTATTTTTTTTTACTTACTCATACTTATAGAGAATATAGCTCCAAATATTGGCGGGTAATTTTTTCTTCTGAAAATTGTTCCAGATGAAGTTTTCCATTTTTAATGAGTGTTTTGACCAAAGAGGGGTCATTGAATAAGGCTTCAACCCCTTCGGCTATGGCTTTGGGGCTTCTCTGATTGACATAAATGGCTCCCCCGCCTCCGGCTTCCGGAAAGCAGCCATTTTCTCCCGCTATTACGGGTAAGCCACTAAGCAATGCCTCTTGAATAGGTAGCCCAAAGCCTTCATAAATAGAAGGATAGACAAATACAAAGGCATTTTTATAGAAATAAGGCAGGGTCTCTTGGTTGATGTTCGTAAAGATACTTACCCTCTTGGACAAGCCTAAAATCTCAATATTTTTCAGAGTTTCTTTCAGTAAGTTTCCATTCCCTACGATGACAAGGTGAATATCTTCCGGCAAAAAAACCATCGCCTGAACGAGTGAAGCCACATTTTTGCGCTGTGTGATGCTTCCTACATAAAGAATGTACCGTTTTGATAGATGATAGTTTTGGAGTATTGATTGGTTTTGTTCTGTCTCAAAGCGAAAAAAACGAAATGCGTGTGGGGTAGTTTGATAAATCACTTGTACTTTTCCTTTAGCTTCCGGGAAATAATGGATAATATCTTCTTCGCTTTGGCGACTCATCGTAACGATTATGTCGGCAAATCGGCAGGCATAACGTGCTTTTTGGTAATGAATGTTTCTATCCCAGAAAGAATATCCTTGCGGGTAGCGGGCAAAAATTACATCATGCAGGGTTACGATTTTTTTGACGGGTATTTTATGGATAGAGAAGGGTAGTTCGTTGCTCAATCCATGAAATACATCAAGATTGTCTCTCAAAATATCTTTTTGTATATTCCAGCCCCTATGGAGGGCAGTGCCGATTTTAGTTTGGGTAGGAGCAAAGCGGATATGAAGGTTTGAGTAATCTTGAAAGGGAAAATCAAAAGATGAGTGTTTGGGTTTGGGGGAATAAGCGTAAAACTCAAAAGATTTTCCGTACCGGACTGCGGTTTCTATGATTGTCCTACTATAATTTCCCAAACCGGTAGTATTACAAAATGCCCTCTTGGCATCAAATCCTATTTTTTTCATGTTTAGCCTACGATTGAGCGGACATTCCCGTCTGAAAAAAGGGTGATAATAAGGTCATTAGCGTGTAAAGAGGCTTTGTTGGTAACGTTTCCGTCTTTCAGCGTAAGGGAATAACCTTGATTCAGAATCTGAGTAATGTCTAATCCTTGTAGTTTAGTTTCCAATAAATCAAGGGTGTTTTTATGAAAGGAGAGAGAATCTTTCAGGTGTATTTTCGACTTATTTTCAAGTTCATTGATTTGCATAAATCGGGAGGATAATGCTTCTTGCATGGCTTTTTGTAAACGAATTTCTATTTTTTCAATGTCGTACAAATAGTCATCTATCGTATCGGGAAGTAGGCGATATAGCTTATCTCTAAGCCTATCCAAATCATTTTTTTGTCTCTCTAGATTCGATTTGAGGGTATCTATTACCTTATGTTGATAGTTTTCAAGGGTTTGTTTTTTTATGTCAATATAATAGAGAAGGCTCTTTTTTATGTTTATCAAGTCTTTCCCTAACTGGTCAGTAAGTTCTTTTTTATGGGGGACAGCCTTTACTGCGGCGGCGGTGGGGGTTTCTGTCCTTAGGTCAGCCACAAAGTCTGCGATGGTTGTATCTGTTTCGTGTCCGATTCCGGTAATTATGGGGGTTTTACAGCGAAAAATGGCTCTTGCGACTTCTTCTTCATTGAAGTTCCACAAGTCTTCAATACTCCCTCCTCCTCTTGCAAGGATAAGCACGTCCATACCGGAGGTATCTGCGATTTCAAGATTTTGAATAATTATGTTTTTTGCAGTGATGCCTTGTACCGGAGTAGGAAATACAAATATCTTAGCTACGGGATATCGGGAACGAAAGGTTTGAAGTATATCATGGATAACTGCCCCTGTAGTAGAGGTTAGAACCCCAATTTTTAGCGGAAAATCGGGGAGTTTTTTTTTGTGTATTGCCTCAAATAAACCCTCCTGCCTAAGTTTTTCTTTTAGCAACAAAAATTGTTCGTATAGATTCCCTTGCCCGCCGGCTTCTATTTTCTTTACAATCAACTGATATTTACCCGAAGGAGGATACACCTCTATACTTCCGGCGATTTCAACCTTTTGTCCTTCTTTTATTTTAGCTATTTTTTCTGCAACAGACCGCCACATCACACAAGACAATTGGGCGGCATTGTCTTTCAAAGTAAAATAAACATGCCCCGAAGAATGATAATTTACATTTGAAATTTCGCCAGAAACCAAAGCCTGTCGAAGTTTAGGCTGGGCTTCCAATGTAGTTTTAATCAGTGTAGTAAACTCCGAAACAGAAAGTGCAGGCATAGTGTAATTAGTCTTTGGTTCCCTCTCCTTTACGGGGTCTTCTCTCAAAAACTACCACTTTTACATTAAGGTATTTTTTGGGATTGGCTTTAATTTCGTTCAGGAGAGAATCCACATCTGCAATCGCGATATTCAGTTTTTCTACTGCGCCTGTCGTATTGGAGTATAGCCCCTCATCTTTGAGTAATTTCCCCACAGAGCCTTCTCCATTTTGTATTCCAGCAGTAATTTGACTGATATTTTCAAGTGTACCTTTTACTTCCTCTACCAACACACGAATTTCATTCGTTGCTTTTGCCAAAGAATCTGAAATATATTCTACATTTTGCATTGTTCGGTTAATGCTATTCATCGTTTCATTGATATTGGCTTTGTTTGCGTCCACATTTGAGACGACCCTATTGGTGGACGCTATAAGTTGATTGATGGAAATAACGGCTTCGTCAATTCGTTTAATCACGTCATCGAAACTTTCGCTTACTCCTTTCACGTTGGCAACAGAAGCATCCGCGTTATTCAGGATATTTACAATCGTGTTTCGGCTACCAGTAGAGTCTAACGTATAGTTTGCCCAACGCGCGATTTGATTTAGCTGCTTAGAGAGGATTTCTACTTGCATCTTGATAGGGTCTATCTGTGTTTGCACGTTTTCCATGAGTGTCCCTTCAAGCTCCGAACCAAGCACTCCCTCTTCTTGTATAAAAGTAGCAGATTCTCCGAGTTTAACTTTTAGAGAAGTAGGGCCCATTACCCCTTCGCTAAACAATACTATTTTAGAATCTTTGGGAATATCTACTTTTTCTCCTACGGTTACTTGTATTTTAATTTTGCGTGTTTTTGAGTCTAGCTCCATGTTGGTAACTTTTCCTATCCCAAACCCATTGAGGTATAGGCTTGCACCCCTTAACAATCCCTTGGAGTCATCGAAATAGGTATAAAATACCCTATTTTTACTAAACATGGATAAGCCTTTCAGGTAATTCATTCCCAGAACGAAAAGGGTCAGGGCTAATAGTCCAAGGGCACCAACCTTTAATTCTTTACTGATTTTCATACAGAAAACATTTTTTGTTGTTTAGACGCAAATATAACGCCAATTGTTGCTTACTTTGTGAAAATTTGGTTTTACGGGGCAAATTACGGACTTTTTATTAAATACTTTAACTTAGAAATAATAAATGGCAAAAAATATTTTTTTATGTATATTCCTAACGGCTTATCTTACGGTCTTTGCTCAACACTCACCCTATAGGCTAACCTATGCCGGCGATGTTTCATTGGGAGTAGGGATTGTGGGGCTTAACGTTTTTGATTTATACCGAATGAAGCACACCTCTCCGCTTACCGAGGCACATATTAATCAATTAAAACCAAATAAAATTCCTGCAATAGACCGATTTACGATTAGCAATTGGAGTCCTCCCTCCGCCCGTGTGAGTGATGTTGGGCTATATAGTTCCTTCATGTTGCCGCTTACTTTGCTTGCTTCTTCCAATATCCGTTCTGACTGGAAGAATATAGGAATCTTGGGTTTAGAATCTTTCGCTACTACTATCGCACTCACCAATTTTTCAAAAAGCGTTTTTAGAAGAACCCGACCCTATGTATATAATCCTAACGTACCAATGGAGATAAAACTAGAAAAAGATGCCCGATATTCTTTTTTTTCGGGACACACCTCTACGGTAGCTAATTTTGCTTTTTTTTCTGCAAAAATATATACAGACCATCATCCTAAAAGTAAGGCACTCCCCTTTGTATGGGGGGGAGCTTTTGCTCTTCCCGCAGCAACGGCATATCTTAGAGTAAAAGCAGGCAAGCATTTCCCTACTGATGTACTAACGGGCTATTTGATTGGGGCAGCAGCCGGTTTTTTGATTCCTCATTTGCATAAAATCCGCTAAATCGGTTGTCTGCCTATAAGATGATACTAAACGAAAAGTGATTTACCTAAAAACGAAACTCAAATCTTTCATACAAATCAGCGAAACCATGCGAATTATCGTATAGAATGATATTTGTGGGGTAAAAAATAACATCATTTTACAATAGAATCTCTTTACAAAAAAAGGAAGCCTTGGTTATAGATATTTTTATTATCTTTGCAAGGTAATAAGCAAAATATACTCCATATATCAATGACTTATGGGTGAATGATTAGATTAGCATAAGTTAATAATTATCAACACCCTAACTACAAACAAAATACCAAATACGTTGATAATGAAATCATTATGAATATCAGATACTTATTATTTTTGTTGCTTATAATTACAACTGCTTCTTTTGTAAATGCTCAAAAAAAATCTCAAAGAGTGGTAGTTATTGATGCAGGACACGGAGGCAAAGACCCTGGCACACTTGGTAAATCTACTCGCGAAAAGACGATTACCCTCAAGATTGCTCAAAAAGTGGGCAATTATCTTTCTAGCAATACTCCCGAAATAAAAGTAATTTACACCCGGTCATCTGACGTATTTGTCTCTTTAGAAAGACGTGCCGAAATAGCCAATCGCCATCATGCAGATTTATTTGTCTCTATTCATGGGAACTCCTCTGCCTCGCGGTCGGTATATGGTACAGAGGTTTATCATTTTCCCCAAGCCTATACCCTTAATGAAGACCTAACTGATTTAATGGAAGACAGCTTGGCAAAAAAAGAAAATAAAGTAGTAAAAACTGAAAAAAACTATCGTGAAAGATACTTTCAACTCTACAAAATGACTAGAGCTAAAAGTACCAAAGACTATGAGCAAAGTGTAAGATTGGCAAAAATCATGGATAACGAACTGAACCATAGAGCCGGCAGGCGTTCCAGAGGCGTAAGGAGTGCAAAGTATCTGGTAATCGGAATGACAGAAATGCCGGCAGTACTTATCGAAGTAGGTTATCTTTCTAACCTCAAAGAAGAAAAATTTTTAAGTTCGGAAGAAGGGCAATCTCTCATTGCCTCCGGAATTTATAGGGGAATAAAGACCTATTTTTATGGAAAAAAAGAGCCTGTATTATTAGCAGATACTCCCCCTCCAAGTATGTCCGCCCCTAAACCTGGCACTAAATCAACTTCGGAAGCAAAAACCGAACCTCAAAATAAGGGTGGCACACCCTCTGCCCCCAAACCTGCTGCAACAAAAACCGAACCTTTGGGTGAGTATAAAGTACAATTAGGCATTTTTAGTAAAAAAGTTCCTACTACGGAGGCTAAATGGAAAAGCGTTAAATCCCTTAAAATAGAACAGAACAACGGGAAGTATTATTATTTTGACAGCGGATATTCCACCAAAGAAGCCGCTGAAAAACAAAAAAATATCCTCCGAAAAAATGGATTTCCTGATGCTTTTGTGCCTTCTAAATCCTAAAAACACTATTGAAACCCTTTTAATTGGGCTAAACTTATGCCGGAAAAACGTTCTATGTTATCAATAATCTGCCCTTGACTCGGGAAAAACGTAGTGATTCATGCAGGACTACTCCGTCAGAAATCAAGCCCCCCGAACGGCAGAATTACAGAAAAAGACACAATCTATCTCATAAATACTCCTTGCTCATTTGTGAGAGTATTGATAGGCTTATCATTGAAATAATTCATTCCTTATACTCGTGTAAGTGAGAGTATTTACATACTAAAACGCGGGTTTTCTAACGAATTTAATCTAAATAGACGTAAGTATTTTGACTTAAGTATTGGTTTGAAATTAGTTTATGATATTATTTTCAGTTAAAAATCTGATAAACAATTATTTGTGAGGACTAAGAACTCATCATTAAAAACTAAGAACTACTTAAAAGCTTCTTAATTGTGCCTCCAAAATTGCAAAACCTTCTTCTAAGGAATGAGGATTGTAGTTGAGTTCTTTTTGGGTCTTTTCTATATGAAATGCAGTTTTTGGTGGGCGTTTTGCACGCTGTTTGAGCGAAAGACTATCTATTTCCCCAATCAGGTTTTTATCTAAATGCCAAAAATCTGCAACTCGCGCAGCTAACTCAAAGATACTCATTTTTTCGGGTCCACACACGTGATAAATTCCGGTAGCCTTTTTAAAAGCTGCTGATATACAAGCGGCTGCTAAATCCTCTGCTAAGGTAGGACAACGATATTGGTCATTCACAACCGTAATATTTTTACCCTCTTCCAATGATTTTTTAACCCATAATACAATATTAGAACGGCTTAATCCATATACTACCCCGTAGAGAAGAATCGTCCGTAGTATTGCCCAACTGCAATTACTGTTACGAATAAGTGTTTCCGCTTTTAGCTTGGACAATCCGTAGTGATTGACGGGGTTTCCTTCGTCTGTCTCATGGTAATATCCGTCTTCTCGGCTTCCGTCAAAGATAAAATCAGTAGAGATATGAACAAGATGGGTATTGTATTTTTCACATAGTTTTACGATTTCTCTTACCGCCTCTACATTCACTTTATCACACGCCTCTCTTTCGTCTTCACAAATATCTACTTGGGTCATTGCGCCTCCGTGAATGATTACGTCTGGTTTATGTTTTTCAAATATCTCGGATAATCTTCCAAAATCGGTTAAATCAGCCGGCTCAAAAATAAATTTTTCAGACAAGGGGTGACGTGCCTCTCCCTTTGCTGTCGCAATGAGGTAAATATCAGAATGTTGAACCAAAATATCTATAATTTTCTGACCTAATAGCCCGTTACTTCCAGTAAGTAGGATTCTCATATAAATTTCTTTATTTGTTTGGGCGGGCAAAATTCAGAAAAAAAATTGATTTTAGAAATCAAAATAAAAAAGTATTCAGAAAAAGTGTACTTTTGTATTTGAAATTGGTGTATTAATTTATTTTAGAACCTTTAAACCACAAAAAAATGGGAATTTTTAGTTTTTTAAAAAATGCTGGAGCCAAACTTTTTGGCAGCAAAGAAGAGACACCCGTCCAAGAAGCTGAACCGGTGAAAGTCCAAGATGCGTTGAAAGAATTAGTAGCAAGCATGTCTCTTGGGATAGACGCTTTTGACGTGAGTTTTTCTAACGGAACTGCTACCGTTTTTGGAGTAGCCCACTCTCAAGCCGACAAAGAAAAAGCAATCCTTACCGTAGGTAACGTGGACGGTGTTGATGCAGTTGATGACCAAATTACCTTATTGGAAAACGTAGAAGTGGTATTAGAGTCCGACTTCTACACGGTAGTGAGTGGTGATACCTTGGGTAAAATTGCCAAAAACTACTACGGAGATGCCAATAAGTATATGCTCATCTTTGAGGAAAATAAGCCTATGCTTTCTCACCCCGATAAGATATACCCGGGTCAGGTTTTGAGAATCCCAAAAATATAATTCCCCTACGAAAGGGAGCGATTTTCGTTCCCTTTCTTGTTTTATCCTTTATAGGTTCAGGTATGCATATTGCAGTTTCAGGGAATATCGGCGCAGGCAAAACCACATTGGCATTTTTGTTGTCAAAATATTTTGACATAGAGGCGATGTATGAGGATAATGAACAAAATCCCTATTTGATGGATTTTTATCAAGACATGCAGCATTGGTCTTTTCATCTTCAAATCCATTTTTTACACTCCCGCCTTCGCAAAATTATGGATATTCGGAAGGCAAAACGGAGTGTGATTCAGGATAGAACTATCTATGAAGATGCCCAGATTTTCGCGCCTAACCTTCATGCAATGGGATTAATGAGCCTTAAAGACTATGAAAACTACAAATCATTGTTTGATACTATCGCTGAACTTATTCAGCCTCCGGACATGATGATATACCTTAACTGTCCGATTGGCGCGCTCGTTGAGCAAATCCAAGAACGAAACCGCAAATATGAAGATTCTATACGATTAGATTATCTTAAACGCCTTAATGATAGGTATGAAGAATGGTATCAGCAATACAACTATGGAAAAAAAATGGAGGTTCGGGTTGATACCCTCAATTTTCGTGATAATCCTCAACATCTTGGCGAAATTATTAATCGCTTGAAAGCAGAAATGCAGGGCTTATTCAGTGATAAATAAAATAGCATAAACCGCTATTCGTATCCCCAAAATCACTGATAAGTTTATAGTTTGGGTATATTTTACAGAAAAACAGGTGAGTTTTTTCGGCAATAAAGAACCTTTTCGGGGTTTTCGGGGTTTCTCTCTCAAATTTTCAATCCATGAATACAGAAGTCCTATTATCAAGAGCAATACAGCACGAATTTCTAACCCCAGAAGAAGGAGTTTATCTTTACCATCATGCAGCAACCCCTGACCTAATGTTTGTGGGTAACGAACTAAGGAAGCAAAAAAAACAAGCAACAGAAGGGATTGTTACTTGGCAGATAGATAGGAATGTCAATACCACGAATGTTTGTGTAGCAAACTGTAAGTTCTGCAACTTTTTTGTTCCTCCGGGTACCAAACATGCTCATAAAGCATATATCACTGATGATGAGACCTATAAAATAAAAATAGAAGAAACCTTTGCCTTGGGAGGCGACCAATTGTTATTACAAGGGGGGCATCACCCAGAATTGGGGATTGAATATTATGAAACTACTTTTCGTAAACTCAAGCAATGGTATCCTTCTCTCAGGCTTCACGCACTGGGACCCCCCGAAATCGTACATATCTCAACCTTATCTAAATTATCCTATACAGAAACTCTACAAAGGCTCATGGATGCCGGTATGGATTCTATGCCGGGCGCAGGGGCTGAAATCCTTAATGATAGAGTTAGGCATATCATTTCTAACGGGAAATGCAGCGGGAAAGAATGGTTAGATGTGATGCGTGCGGCCCACCAACTTGGATTAGTAACGAGTGCAACGATGATGTTTGGGCATATAGAAACGATTGAAGAGCGGTTTGAACACTTGGCATGGATTCGGGAGGTACAAGCCGAGAAGCCGGAGAATAGTGTAGGGTTTTCGGCGTTTATCCCTTGGCCTTATCAAGATGACGGAACCTTGCTTAATAAAGTAAGAGGGATTAAAAACTCTGTTAGTCCCGATGAATACATTCGCATGATAGCCCTTAGCCGCATCATGCTTCCTAACATTAATAATATTCAGGCTTCTTGGCTGACAGTAGGCCCCAAACTTGCGCAAGTATGTCTTTACGCGGGTGCCAATGATTTAGGCTCTATTATGATTGAGGAAAATGTAGTATCCGCTGCCGGCGCACCGTATCGGCTGTCTGCAAAAGAGATACAAGCGGTTATACAAGCGGCAGGGTTCAAACCGCGTTTAAGAGACCAAATGTATCGTTTTCGGGAAATTCCCGAAGCACTTCGCTCACAGATTGCCCACACAGAAATATAAAAAGTGTTTAGCAATGAAACCTTAAAGAAAAATTTTCCCTTACAATTTTAAATATT
>CAUJFT010000411.1 GCA_963169475.1 Bacteroidota bacterium
GCCGCCAATATTAATTTTGTTACCTTTGCCCAATTTGACAAACCCGGACATGACGGGCAGATTATCAGCATCTTTGTAATGGCACTTGCCGCAGCAGAAACGGCGGTCGCACTTGCAATTATCTTACTCGTTTACAGACACTACCATACGCTGAACCTTGATGAGTTACCTAAAAAATAAGCCTCATACCTCAATCCTGCAAAGGTTCTTTTCTTGCAGTATTTTTTTCTTCTCTCTTTCTCTTGGTCTTGAAGCGCAATCGGTCGTAGCAAATTGGAGTATCGGCGGAAATATTTGTTATGGAACATTCCTTAAACACTCTAAAAAACAAGACTTTGAAATAAATGCCCCTGCAAAAGGCGTGTCAATTGATTTTATGCACCAAAGCTCCGGAAAGGAAGTATGGGCAAAATTACATGGAAGACCTCGTGCCGGTATTGGACTTATTTATGTAGATTATGGTGCGCCGGATTTGCTTGGAAAGGCAATCGGATTATACCCCCAAATAGATATTTGGCTTATTCGCACCCCAAAAATCACCCTTTATACGCGGTTAGCATTTGGGGTTAGCTACCTAACCAAAGCCTATGATAGAGTTACTAATGTGCATCATACTGCAATCGGTTCTCATATTAATAACTATACTACGGCTGGACTTGCCGCCGAATACCGGATTTCAAATCGTCTTGCTATCAGGCTTGGAGGACATTTTTCACACTCTTCTAATGGCAGGCTGCGAACTCCTAATTTAGGAATTAATACTGCCTTAATCAATGCCGGAGTAAATTATCGGTTTAGCCCGGAATCTCCTCCCGACACCTTTCGGCTACCACAAGGATATCAATATTCCCGAAAGCCTTTGTTTGGGGTTAGGGGAAGTCTTGGTATTAAGGAGGCGAGTGTACCGAACGGACCCTTTTATTATGTATGGATGCTTACTCCTCACATTATTTTCCCAAAAAATGAGAAACATCAATGGGAAACCGGCATGGAGATTACCTTTGATGGAGAGGTCAGGAATGCCTACCTTAATGGGGAGGATTACAATATAAAATACACAATCGTAAAACCGCTTCATGTTTCGGTATATGGAGGACATGAATTTCTTTTTGGCAGAATCGGATTCATTACCCAACTTCATCTACACGTATTTCCTTTTTTGGAAAGAAAAAATGAGTTTTATAGCCTAATCGGAGGGAAAGTTTATCTAAAATCTTTTCATAAATATCCCAGAAATCAGCTTTACACCGGGATTTTTTTAAAGGCTCATTACGCAGTTGCCCAATACCCTTCTGTGATTTTGGGAACTACCTTTTAAAAAGTATTATACCGAAGAAGTGCTGTATATTCAGGGGTTATGTAAAAATCGGATAGATTTTAAGAAGAATCATCAGATTAATTTTGACAAATGGAGGAATATCTGTTAGTTTGTGAACAATTTTATTCATAATATTTTAAAAACGATATTTATTTTAAAATCAGATACAAGTCAATGAAAACGAAACTTATACTTGTTTGTTTATGGTTTGGTGCTATGTTTCTAAATACACAAGCTCAAAACTTAGGGGATTACGTAGGGGTAAAAGGGGAATTACATAAAAAGAGTATATCTAATCCTTGTTTAAGCCCCAAAGAAAATTTTTATATTCAGGGAGAAGATGAGGATTTAGATTTGGATTTTAGTAAATATAAAACCCTTATGGATTTGAATGCCTATTATCGGCAGCCTGTTGTAATAGAAGGTATCATAAAAGAGCAAAATCACCCCGCTATTGCCAATATGAAATGCCGGTGGATGGAAGTAAAAGATATACATTTTGCTATGGATATTCCGGAGAAAAAACGTCCCGTACAATTTGTGGAAGCCAAAGGATACCGACTTATTGCCGCAGATAAAAACCCCCATAACGATTACTTGGTGTTACTTAGCCAAACAGATTTTAATCGGTATTTTGCCAAGATTCAAAATGGAACGGCTACTCCATTGGATTTTAATCAATATTTTGTAGTGGCAGTAGGTAAAAATGACCCCGCCGTAGGAACTTATCTTAATCCTAAATTCCGTATCAGAGAGAAAGATAGAACGATTAAATTCTCTTACCAAACTGCTCAAAGTACACCCGCACTCCCCGCGGGAGCTACCTCATGTGCCGTGTTTATGGTAGACAAAGTAGATTACCAACAAATTATCTTTGAGGAAAACGGCAAGCCCGTTTTTTACTCTACCATTAATTGGAAAGAATATACGCCTCCTGCCGCTGACAAGAAAAAGCTAAACTATGATATTCTAACAGGATTCAGAATGAAGAATCAATACCGTAAAGATGGGGCAGAGTATCACTTGATTCAAACCCAAAAAGAAATGGAAG
This sequence comes from Bacteroidota bacterium, assembly GCA_963169475.1. Classification (GTDB taxonomy): domain Bacteria; phylum Bacteroidota; class Bacteroidia; order J057; family J057; genus JAAFHL01. Next base: position 2,370 of record CAUJFT010000411.1, read on the forward strand.
AAATGACTGAAAAATCTCCCTCAAAAGAAGTTCCTTCAAAAATCAATTTTATCAATGAGTTGGTAGTGATGATTTCAAGGGGAGACAAAAATGCACAGACTTACGTGTTAGAAGATGTAACCATTGAGAATAGAGTAGTTCATGTACGTTATACCATACGCACAACCCCTTCCACCTTCCCGACTTGGGTCAATAAGGGATTAATATTGGAAAAAAGAAGTTTTGACAAGGTTATCTTTTATGAAAACGGAATCCAATCGGGCGAGCTTACGCGCCAGTTTAAGGAACTAAAAGTGCAACCTAAGCCAAAATCTGCAATAGTTCTACCGCAAGATTAGTTGCGTTGTTGTTGTCTATGTCAAAAAAAGAGGCTACCCCAAAAGGATAGCCTCTTTTTTTTTAAGCATAAAAATTTATTTATTGTAGCGGTTCGAGGCGAATAATCATACCTATAATATTGGCATCTTCCAATTGATTTTTTACAGACTCGGCGGTGTCTTTGGAAGAAAACGGACCTACAATATACCTAAGTACTTCTTTGTCGCCTACAACATCTGAATGTACAAGAGTGTTTTGAATACCATGACGAAATAACTTATCAGAAATATCAAGGATTTCGCGGTACTGGGAAACCACTGCTATTTGGATTCCGTACCCGCTTTCAGGCGTTCTAGAGGCTTCTACCTTGAATAAGCCAAGCCCTTTTGTAGTAGATAGATTGGGATAGTTCTTTTCTTCTACCGGTTTTCCTTCCAATTTTGTGGATTCCGCTACCTGAAGAGGGCTTTCTCCACTAAGAGACGCGCTACCGTCATAAAAGGCAATTTCTATACTTCTTTGCGGTCCCGTAGTATTTGCGGCAGATTCTGGTTCTGGCAGTGCGTCTAAGTGGGTTACAGAGATTTCCTCTACGATTACCTCTCTATCAAATGCCTCAAATAAGTCAAGGTCGGCGGCGGCTGTCCATGAAAGCTGAATATCATAATCCATAATTCCTATGCTTTTATCTGTAACCTCTACGATGACCGAATATTCCGGTTGCGATTTACGCGTTACTTTGAGGTAGCTCCCGATTGGGTATTTATTGTGCGCACAGACATAGTTGCTACTGATATAA
>CAUJFT010000412.1 GCA_963169475.1 Bacteroidota bacterium
CATGATATCGCGCCATTCTGTATCGGATTCTGGGTGGAAGCTATAGTACATATTTACCCTTTTAGTAGGACATTTATCAAATACTACCGAAAAGAGATATAGTGCTTCTGCACGTCTTCCGCTTTGCATTAAGGCACCTGCCTTGTTTCCTAATGCCCAATATTTAATTACGCTTTCGCTTTTGAGTGGTGCAATAAGTTTATCATAAGTGCCTATAGCCTGACTAAAATCTTGGGCATAATGCGCCATTCTTACTGCTTGATAAGCATACCTCAACTTTAACGTAGGTTTTGTAGCATTTTCGGCATTTTTCTGGGCTTCTTGATACAATAAACGCATGGTTCTAGGGTCTCTTTCGGGAGTATCTTCCCATGCTTCATAATAGGATAAGGCAACATGAGGCTCACATTTTTTTGCAAAGACAAGGTATTCAAGTGCAGCAATATCTTTATTTTCTTTCAGAAATTTAGCCATTGTATTATCCTTAAACTTCCCTGAAATTAGTTTACCGCTTTTGGCTGCGCTAAGTACTGCTTCTACTTCCTTAAGCGTACTTGCATAGACAAAAGAATCCACCTCTGCACGAGAAGCCCTGTGAGAACAATATTCAATCCACTCTGCCGAATTGTCTTTGTAACGATAAGCCGGTTCGTCCCACTGATATTCATAAAGCCTATCGAAGCTAAATAGGAAGGGTTTAAAGTCCTTATTAAAATAAGTAAACTCGGGGTTCCAAAAAACATTATTTGTTATGGGTCCCTCCCAAGAGCATAGCCCTTTTGCGTTGAGGGTCAAAGGGAAACACAAGGTAAATATTCCTAAAATAAAGAATGGTTGGATAAAATGTTTACACATGGTTTTGAAATATAAGGTTTATGAGTACAAATTTACTAAAAAGAGGGATACTATATACAAAAAATATACAAAACAGTAGTTTCTATGGTAAAACTACTGTTTTGTAACAATATGAGGGCTCGATTATTGGGTTAGCTCTGCCTTAGTAAAATATTGAATTGCTACATTTTCCGGAGGGTTTCCGCTAAAAAAGCGTTTGATTTGGGCGGGTGAAAGCCCCAATCCTTCATAATTTCTAAGGTTCTCTACTACCTCTAATTCAACAAAGCCCTTATTATCAGGGAAGTACATGTTGATTTTTGTACCGATGGGGAGCGTTTTATGATAGCAAGCAAATTCAGGGGTTTTCATGTTTTCTATTACTGCCTCAATAATTGGAAGAAAAGACATATTTCTTTGATAGAGTTCATTTCCTACCTGAATATACTGCTGATTAGTATTTAGGCTCGGTGCGGTAACCCGCTCGGACATTTTTGGAGGAGTATCCCCGGCTTCGCCTCTCATTGTAGTAGGAGTATTTTCTGTTCTATAAATAGGGTTTGTATTTTCTGCAAGCGCGCCCCTTTCTGCCACTTCCAGCGTTCTTGTATATTCGCCGTCTATAATTCCAGCAATTTGAAGCCCTGTAAAACTAGCTTGGTTACGGATTTCTTGAATTCTCTTGGTTCTTTTTTGAGGGTCTTTTTCTGCTTTTGCTTTTTGGAGCAGTAAAGCATTGATGACCTCTTCTTTTCCAAATACAATGCCTTCGGCTGGAATCCAGCCTGATTTTTCTTTGTTTTTAGTTAAAATATGTACATAAGCTCCATTAAATTCGGTTTTGATTACGGGGTCTCCAGCAGTAAGCGCGCCCCCTTTTACCTTCGTAACTCCGTCCACTGGATTTTGATAAAGGTCTATATCATATTTAATCACTCCAGCTTCTCCATTAGGAACAAGAAGATATTGATTAATCCAACCTTGAGTCCCGTCTGCAAGAGTAATCCTGACATAGGTACGCTTATAGTCTTCCTGAACCGTAATCGTTTCATAGGAGGTTTTGACGATATCCGTTCCAAAACGTACAGAGCCAACTTGTGCAGAGGTTTTATCGGGGGCAATTAATAAGGGGATTCTGTCCCATGCACAAACAGCCTCTTGGGCTTGGGCTTTAATAATAAAGAGTGAAACCACGAGAAGAAAAAATAAATTTTTCATAATACGTATAAAAATAAGTTCTAATTAATTTGGTTAAATACCCTATAATGATATATAATGGGGAGAAGGTACAATTTCTATGCAAATATACGTAATTTAGTCGTAAAAAGATTTTTTTTTTCAAATCGTGAACATTGAGCAATTATTATTGTACAAGAATACTCGATTAGGCATGAGCGAGTAAAAAAGTAATATACTATTTTGGGGGTTAAAGTATTGATAATCAATCAATAATAATAGCGGTATTTTCTTGGTTTTTTGCAAATCATACTTATCAAGACTTTTGTCTGTTTTTCAGGGAGTTTCTTTTTACAGCGATTTTGCATGAGTGGAGTCAATTAATATGTTGTTTATCAATTGGTTAAAAAAAACATAATAATTAAGGTATTTGATAATCAGTAGGATAAAAATACTTAACTATGGTATTTTTATCATTGGTCTGTACTAATTCACCACTCGTAACTCATACATAACGTATCATTGCTTAATAATCTTTATGCCATCTATATACGTTAAATACACGGGAGATATTGAACCCAAAACGAATCCCTCCTTTTAGCCAACTTTCGTCTGTTTCTGTAATAAATCCTTTTTCAATCATCTGTCTGGAATTGGTAAACTGTAATTGGAAAACGTGTCCTCCGGTTTCTATATCAAAGCCAATGGCAAGGGAATTATAGAAGTCGTCTGCTGTTTTTCCGGGTAGCAGATAGAAGTACTCTGCATTAAGAGAGACCCTTTTGGTTAGTTTTTGGCGGAATCCTATTCCGATTGCCCACACATCATTTTGGTCTGCAATAGAGGCTACGAGATTTCGGTGAACAAGGGTAGGGGTAATCTGAATAGAGAGACCCTCCGAGAATTTTCGAGCTATCATTATCTGTGTGCAGTAGTACAAGCGGGAAGAAAAGGTATTATAGGGGCTGGGTCCTTGCCATTTGAGGGAGGATATAGCAACACTCTGCAAAGCCGTTACCGTAATTGGAAATCCTTTTTCTTTTTGTTGAAGTACTTTTACCTTTATGAAGCCATCATAGACCTTACCAAAGGAACTTCTTCCTGCTCCTATGGAAATCCGGTTGGTAATCCCAAAGTCTCCTCCAAACCGGATATTGGATTGGTCTAACCCGAAAAGTTCATATACTCCGCCGTTAAGCGGTCCAAATCTATGCTCAATTTTCATATCAAACACTCCGCCATGTCCCATCTCAATGGAATGCCCAGTTACTAAGCGTGTAGTTTTGAATGTGGCGGTTACCGGCTCCTTTTTAGGGTTTTTATCCTCGATGAGGTCTAATAAATCATCTTGTGCCAAAAGGTCCGAAGAAAAACCCCAAAAACTAAAAAGGAAGAATACAAAGGAAAGTAAGTTTTTATTCATAATAGATACTAATAATTACAAGGAGGTTTATTTGTGAGAAAAGGATTTATAAATCGCTCGTCCCCTATATCACTATTCTTGCAAATTACATCAACTTTGATATAATTTTGTCATGTTGGATATATTTTGAAGGAGACTACCTCCAAAGATTATTTTTACGAAATGTAAATCTCGGGTAAAA
>CAUJFT010000413.1 GCA_963169475.1 Bacteroidota bacterium
TAAAATATAGATTCTACCAAAAAAAACTATTTGTAACGTAGGGCAAATGTATTAAATGTTTTATTCTGTTAGGAATTAAAGTGGGATAAAAGAATCTCTTGTTCGTTTTACCGGCATTATGTGTCTAACGGTATTTTTATAGTCGGTTGGGTGTGAGATTTCGCTTCGCTCAACATGACAGAGGGGTTTATTTACTTACCCTATTGATTTTTAAGACATTTGTCCTATTTATAACGCTGCCGAAACTTCTCGTATAAATCAGTGTGTAGGTTTTCTAAGGATACTTCGCGTCCTTGTATATAGGTTTTGAAGATAACAGAAGTACGCATATCCATTAGGTCACCTTCTGATACGATTAAAGTGGCATCTTTATTGGGTTCTAAGGTTCCCACTCTTGAGTCTATCCCTAATATTTTTGCAGGGTAAAAGGTTAGTGCTTTTAATGCTTTCTCCGAAGGTATTCCGTAGGCGGCGGCAGTACCCGCCTGAAAAGGGAGGTTTCTTTCGTTCCAAAAAATATCCATGTCAAAACAATAAGGAATCCCTGCATTTTCAAGTATTTCGGGCAAACGAAAAGGCAGGTCTATGGGGTCATCTTCTCTAAATGGTAATTGGTGGGGCTTGAAAAGGACAACGGGAATCTGTAGTTTTTTTAGCAAATCTATCTGTAAATATGCCTCTTGCGCTCCAACAAGGACAATACGAAGATTATACTGCTGCCCAAAGGCAATTGCTCCAAGAATTTGTTTTTCGGAATAAGCACGAATAAATAACGACTTTTCCTGCTTGATAACCGGAACCATTGATTCATATAGCAAGTTGTGAGGTCTTAGAAAATCCTTGTTGGTATTCTGTGCAAATGCCTGAACATTTTTCATAAAAATATGTAGGTCAGCTTCTGCCTTCCGGATATTCTTTTTTTGCTCTTCTATATTTTGAGTTGGGGTAGAAAGCGAAACTTCCGTGTCTGGCCAATTTAAATAAACAGCATCGTCCATTAACATCACTGCATCTTCATAGTTCCAAGCATCTAACTGAACAATGGAAGATGTGCCAGAAAATACTCCGCCTTTTGGGGCTATTTGGGCAAGTAAAACTCCATTCGCTCTAACAGTAGGAATCACTTTGGAGTCTGTGTTATAGGCAATGATTGCCCTTGCATTTGGGTTTATCTGCCCGGTTTCTTGTGCATCACGGGTTGCTCTTACCGCTTCTATTTCTTCTAAGCCAAGGTCTGAATTTACGGCAATCAAGCCCGGATAAATATGCTTACCCGTTAAATCCAATATTTTTTCGGGATTATTACCGCTTTGTCTCCCTTTGTTTCCTACTTTTATGAGTTTTCCATTTTCTATAAAGATGTCTCCAATAGCGGGGGATTCCCCATTTCCCCAATGAATCGTTGCATTTTTGAGTAAGAGAGATACCGATTGACCCGTTGAAGGAACAGGAGAAACTTGAGCATTCCCCTGAACGCGAAAAACTATCATCGTGAGTACGATAATTAGAAGATTGAAATATTTTTTGTGTCTCATTTTATTGATTCTTTATAAATTTGCCCCTAAGTTATACCAAATCTCTGGGTTTTATCTAAAATCCTATAGGGTAGCCAAAATTAGTAGTGTCATAAAGGAATGAAAGCCGTATTTAAAGCATCTGATATATATAATTATAAAGCAAATCATTTGATTTACGACACTGCCATTTAGTTAGCACTACTTACAGACAAAATAATGAGACCAAATTCTAACAGCCCTTCCGCGCTTCTATTGAACCCTAATGTACCAATGAGATTGTATTAGATTTGCTAGATTTACTGCGGGATATTCATTTCTTCCATTTGTGGATACGTTTTGTGGGCTTGGCCACGGGTCTCTTACAATAATAGATTGAATATATGGACCGGAGGGCGTTTGTATATAACTACATGCAGTTATTACTACGGCATGTCCGGAACTAGGACCTGATTTGTAGCCAATTAAAACCGGTCGCTGTTGAGAAAGTTCTTGGATCAAGTAAGCCGGCGTAGGGGCTCCCCAATTCAAGGAGGCAGCTACCATATATTGCCTCCCTAAATTGTCCATATTCCAATTATTTAAATTTGCGGTGATGACTTGAAAGCTCCCCGTCCAATTAGGTAAATTTCCATAAGGGTCCGCTCCATAACTTCTCTCTACAATTTGCTCTTGTGTAATATCAACACCATAATAATTAAAAATCATTTGTAAAGACGCAGCCCAACACCAATTCGAGTTTCGTTGGCTGGAGGCAAAATAATTAAAGTTGTCGCTAGCGATGCCTACATAGGTAACTTGCTGTCCCGATGCTTGCTGTCCTATACCCATTATTAGCATTAATAAGATAAAAAGGTTTGTTCTGTTTAGCATAATAGTATTATTTAATTATCGTAAGTACTGGTTTGAAATTAGTTTATGATATTATTTTTAGCTAAAAAATTGATAAACAATTATTTGTGAAGACTAAGAACTTATCATTAAAAACTAAGAACTACTTAGAATCAAGTAATAAATCTAACGTTAAAGAACCCGTAGAAAGTATAGAAAAATACATTTCGCTTCAACTATGTAGCTATCATTTACTTTGATGGTCAATCAGACAAGACTTTTTTTTAAAAAAACGAACCAAAAATGAATATATATAAATGGATAATTTTCAATAAATAATTTTTAAATCGCAGTGATGAATACTATAATATAATACGAATGATTGGAAGTATATAGCATTTCAAGATGGGCTTATTCCCAACCCTGTGTTTCATTGCCTTGCACATTTTTTCCGGTATTATCCTTTTTAATTTCAGAGGCAGCACCCGAAGACATCTTGCCGTCAGAAGTAGCCGTAAAGGGGGTTTCAAAATCGCAATCCAAGTAAGGGATAAATCCAGAGGGGCGTTCAAATTTTGATAATGGAATCCCTAATGACTTATCTGACTGTATTTTATTATAAAATTTCCCGAAAATAGGCATCGCCATTTTTGCACCTTGCCCATACTGCATATTGGTAAAACGCATTTTTCTTTCTGCACAACCTACCCAAGTACCTACCACAAGGTGAGAGGTTACGCCCATAAACCAGCCGTCAGATTGGTCTTGTGTGGTTCCGGTTTTTCCGCCAATTTCTCCACTAAGACCATATTGCGGTTTGAGTGCAGCCCCTGTACCATAAAAATCCTCAATTACTCCTTTGAGCATATTCAGCATTACATACGCTGTTTGTTCAGAGATTGCGGGGCGGCGGTCT
>CAUJFT010000414.1 GCA_963169475.1 Bacteroidota bacterium
AGAAAGGCATAAACTCTTCCTTTGATGATAGATGGAAAAGAATAATCATTGTTGTAGCTTCACTAATTCTTTAATTTGTGTCTTTCAGTAGTGAATAGTTAAAAATGAATAGCCAATAATAAGGTCAAGTAATTAATAATCATGGTTTTACTTAAAATATATTTTCTTGGTTTTTTACTCAATCGTACTTGATACCGTATTTTATGATGGGTAAACGTATTAAAAATTATCGGGACTATACGAGGAAGCCAATTTGTCAGGGTCATACCTATCGAAAGTGAAACACCACATAGAGTGTCCTCCGTCTTTGTATATGACAAAATACGGTATCAAATTATTTTTGCGCCTGCGATAATCCATAATGGAATAAAGACATTCATTTAGAATGAAAATGTGTTTGCCGGATTTTATCTTCGATACAAAAAGAATCAAAAAAAAGTACTAAATTGCACCCGACAATTAATGAAAGTCTTAAAATGATGCATTCAGATGAAAAATTGTGTATTCATTGTAGCAAAAGACATACTTCTGTCTTTTGCAAAATAGGCGAAGAGTCCTTGAATATATTAGATGAAAATAAAAAATGCTTAACTTATAAGAAGGGACAGATTATATTTCAACAGTCTAATGAGTCGCGTGGAGTTTATTGTATAGATTCGGGTAAAGTCAAGCTGGTACAAATAGGAGAGGAGGGTAAGGAGCAAATCGTGCGCCTTGCTAAGGAAGGAGATATGCTTGGATATAGAGCGTTATTAAGCGGGGATACTTATAGTGCGACGGCGGTCGTAATAGAGGAGGCAAATTTGTGCTATATTCCCCGTGAGGCTTTCTTTCGTGTCATGAATGCAGAAAACAATGTTACGATGGAGATACTCAAAAGATTGGCGGAGGACCTAAAACGCGCACAAGAGAGAATTACCCTTGTTACTCAAAAAACAGTAAAGGAAAGAGCCGCTGAAACATTACTCTTTCTTAAAGAGGTATTTGGTTTTGAAGAAGATAAATTAACCCTGAATGTAACTTTGTCAAGAGACGAACTTGCAAGCCTTGTGGGTACTGCTACGGAGTCTTTGATTCGGGCATTGTCCGATTTTAAGAGCGAAAAAATAATAGAGTTTAATGGAAAAAGAATTAAACTCAAAAACATAGAGGCATTAATTTTTAAAGCCAATATTTTAGAATAGGGACATTTTTATTAGCCTTCGAGGCAATAGCAGCAGGTAAGAGAGGCTTTGACTTTCTCTCAAACTTGGAGCTTATCGCTCTTGTCAATACAAGTGTTGGCGTAGGGGTAAGTTTTTCCTAATTATCATAACTAATCTTAAACAATAAAATATGAATCTTATAAATCATGCTGATTTTGAGGTAACTCTGCTATAGGTTCTTTATGGGGTATGAAGAAATATCAGAAACCTGATATTTATCATATTTTTTGGAAACGCTATATGCTTCCTTTGTACCCGGAATTATAAAATTTTAGGAAAATATGTATTCATTAATCAATTTTCACGAGATAGAGACGGAAGTTTTGTGTGAATATATCGAAGAGAAGCTGCATAGATTACTACGTCATCAGTCTGATTTGATAAAAAAATATTTGGAACGGGATTTATATTGTGTGTGTAATTGTACTACACAGTTTTCACTTATAAGAATGCTATTCCACCGCTTAGATGATGAAATGGAGCAAGTTTTCAGAAAAGAAAGCCTAATTTTATTTCCGCTTATCCGCGAGAATGAGCGGCGAAGTTCCCCCAGAAAAATTCAGGAGGCAGCATTTAAGCGGCTGCGGGAAAGCCATAGCAAAATGATTCAAATTTCTCAAAAGATTCGACAGCTAACGAGTAATTACTTTGCTAAACCCGGCTGGAACTCCCCCGCTAAGTTGTGCGTGAACGAGTTGTTTAATTTTGAGCAATCTCTGCAAAACTGGATACACTTAGAAGAAGGAATACTATTTCCCAAGGTGATTATTTATGAGCATGAACAAGACCCACATCAGATAAAAGATGAGTGGATATAGGTAATAGAAAAACAAGTAATAATGACACAAACGCTTATACAAACTACTGTAAAATGTGAACATTGCGGGGAAAGTTGCACGCATAGAGAGATTCGTATCGCCGAAAAGATATTTTGTTGCGAAGGGTGTAAGTCTGTTTATCAAATCCTGAATGAAAGCGGGCTTTGTGATTATTATGTTCTAAATTCAAACCCTGGTATTTCAAAAAAAACAAAGGTAAGACCGGATAAGTTCGCTTACCTTGACAACCCTCAAATAGCCGCTTCTCTCATCTATTTTCGTAACGAAAAGCAAGTACATGTCTTGTTTTATCTTCCCCAAATTCATTGCAGCTCATGCCTTTGGCTATTGGAGCATATTTCTGTTTTAAATCCGGGTATCTTGTCCTCACAAGTGAATTTTCCGCGTAAAGAAATTACCTTAGTGTTTAATCCGGAGCGAACTACCCTTCGGAAAGTAGCCGAGACATTAACAGAAATCGGATATGAGCCTTACATTAGCCTCCAGAACCTGGAATCAAAAAAGCGAAAGTCTTTTGATAAAAGCCGGATTTATAAATTAGGAGTAGCTGGTTTTTGCTTGGGGAATATCATGCTGCTTAGTTTCCCAGAGTATTTTTCGAT
>CAUJFT010000415.1 GCA_963169475.1 Bacteroidota bacterium
CAGATTCTCAACGGTTTATGCCTCATTTTCATATCCCTCTCCAAAGCGGCAATAACGAGATACTGGGGGCGATGCGTAGGAGATACCGCCGAGAATTATATCAAGAAAGAGTAGATTGGATTAGGAAATGTATTCCAGATGCAGCTATTGGAGTAGATGTGATAGTAGGGTTTCCAGGTGAAACAGAAACCCATTTTTTAGATACTTATCAGTTTCTCAACGAATTAGATATTACTTATCTCCATGTATTTCCCTATTCGGAGAGAGAAAACACACCGGCTTCGGAAATGAACGAAGTGGTTCCTAAGCAAGAAAGAGCGAATAGAAATAAGATGCTTAGAATATTATCGGATAAAAAAAGATTATTTTTCTATCGGCAATATGAACAAACTATCCGCCCCATTTTATGGGAAGCAGAAAAAGAAAATGGAATAATGTCAGGCTTTACAGATAACTACATCAAGGTAGGAGTTCCTTTTGATGAAAACCTCGTGAATAAGATTACGCCTATGCGGTTAGGAGTTGTAACGGCAGAAGGAGTTATGTCAGTTTTGAGAGAGGAAAAAGTATAGTATATTTATGGATGCAATAGAAATTAAATATCATGAATTGCGTGCCAAAGGGATTCATTTTGGAAGCGCGGAGGGACACATGAATACCTTTCCTGATAAAGGGAGCAAACAAGTATTTGAATTGCTTACCATTTATCATGCACCAGAAACAGAGAGTGCCTTTGAGGTGAGTGGGTTTATCCTCTCTAAATATCGCACGATGGGAGAGCAGCAGAGCGAATTGGGGTATCCTATTGGTGATGCTGAAAAAGACCCCGAAGTAAAAAAAGGAATTAAACAATTGTTTGAAAAGGGGTGGATAGGTTGGTCTCCTGCCAAAGGAATCTATTATTGTATAGAAAACACACCTTTGGAAAGAAATGTAGAAAATATAGATATCCTTTCAAAATATCCAAAAGAAACGGCATTTTTTAGAAAATATTATGACTATGCAGTTCCCATTGAAAGAGAGTTTCGCGTACCGGCTCTATTTACGGTGGCGCAGTCGGCGTTAGAGACGGGGTGGGGTAAAAAGGCTCCTGCTAATAATATGTTTTGAGTGAAAGCGAACCGGCAGTGGACAGGAGATAAAGTTTTGGTAGAAACCGACGAGTACCATACCACTCCTGATATTCAGTACCCAGAAATTCTTAGCATTGAATATATACCGGCTTTAAAGCTGTATAGATATCGGGTAAAAGATTGGTTTAGGGCTTATGATACTCCGCTCCACTCTTTTTATGACCGCACTTTGTTTTTATTGAAAAAACGATACGAAAGAGCCTTTTTATTTCAAGACTCTTACAATTTTGCCAGAGAAATTGCTGCCGCAGGCTATGCTACCGCTACAAATTATTATCCGATGATAGCCTCTATTCTCTCCAAATTAGATGCTATACGGACCGCCATTCACAATGAGAAAACAAACTCCGGCAATTGGATAGAAGCAGAGGATATTGTGTAGCTCTTTATAGATATAAGATGAATGTGGTCAATTAGAACACCTTTGTTGGGCAGCTTCGGTATCTTGTTTTCCTCCAAAGACGCGTTTAATCCAGCGGGGAAGCAGCCATATTCCCAGCAGCATATAAGGATAAAATCCAATCATTCTCCATAGTAATGCAATCATGCCACTACCGGGCGGAGTAGGGCAGAGGTCGTCCATGATTTCGATAAAGGAAAATTCTGCCAACCCAGCCCCTCCCGGCGTAAAGGCTACAAACATCAAGATAAAAAGGACAGATTGTCTGCCCCATACAAGGAGATGAGTATCAAACGGAACCATACCCGAAGAGAACATTTGAATCAGAAGATTGAGTACTAAAAATCGGGAACTCCAAGCAAGGATAGTGCTTCCAATGACTTTGAGCCAATATTTTTTGTCGTATTGTTTAAATTCAATCGAGGCATTTACCAAGTCATTTCCGGTTTTTTCTCCTACTTTAGCCCATTTTCTTAATAATCGTGTACGGAATACCCACGAGATAAAACGGCTGACCGCTCCGGGATTAATAAATAGACCAAAAGCAAGTAGCCCACCATATAAGGTTAATACTAAATATGTAATAATCATAGTGGAGAGTACCCCTGCTCCTACTACTCCTGTTAGGGGACGAAACATGGCTTCTTCTCCAATAATCAAAAACATCAAAGGCGCAAGTAGTACAAAAAAGAATTGGTCTAAAAAAATAGTAAGAAAAATGATAGCAGTACTTTTTCCGGCATTGATTTTTTCCTTAATCAGCAAGTAAATCATCAAGGGAGTGCCTCCCGTAAGCGAAGGGGCTAAGGTATTGGAAAATTCCCATAATAAAGTTACATCAAAGGCACTTCTCCAATTTAATTCGTCTCCGGAGAGTAATTTCATTCTCCAGATATAAGCAAAATCACGGATAACCATTGCCATAAAACTAAAAATCAAGAAATACCACGCTCCTCCACTTTCTATCAAAGATTTTACCTTTTCCGGACTAAACTCTTTATAAACCATATATCCTGCTACTCCTATACTAAATAAAATTGGAAACAGAATCTTGGTGATACGAAATTGTCGGAGAGGGCTTCCTGTTTGTGAGTCCATCTGTAGGCTTATATTCAGTTTGTTATATAATGGCGTTAAAAAAGTAATGGATTTTTTTGAAAAAATATTTGCAGATTAGAAAAATAATCTTCAACTTTACGGCATAGTTCCTTTACATAATACTCGAACACATAAACTACGTTATTGTATTTTATGTTTACAATATATTACAATATACTCAGTCAGGTATCCGGACGTTCGTCAAACCTATCAAAAGTATAACCATTACTTGTAAGTTAGGAGAATCAAGGGCGGGCTACCTCCTTCATAGGACTTTTATGGCGAAAGCTGTAGAACAGTAGATTACCACGATTTCCCTGCTTGCTCAATCTTGTCTATAGAGGTTTGTATTGCAACCTCGGTGGTATTTGGCTGAGTTTTTGTTTTTTTTAGGGTACTTTCCCTAACCCCAAGGGATATTCTTCGTACAAGAAAGTTATGAGATATACCCTACTTTTGCCTTTTTTTATTTTTGTGCTGGTGCTTAACGCACAATCGTCGTTGTCGTTATTACCGGAATGGACAGAAGATGAAATTATCAAGGCTAATACCGGTGCTAATATTCCTTATCTTACCCCTGAAGAAAAAGAGATAATTCTGCTAACGAACCTTGTTAGGATAAATCCATTAAAATTTTCCCGGACTTATCTTGAAAAATATCTAAATGAAAGTGAAATGGAAAGAAGTTCTTGGTACGTTACCGGACTTCAAACTACCCTCTCTACGATGTCTGCACTTCACCCCCTAAAACCCAGTAAAAAGCTCTGTAGCGCTGCTGCATTTCACGCCGAAGATATGGGTAGAACCGGAAAAATAGGGCATACTAGTTCTGACGGAACTCCAATGGATACCCGACTGTATCGGTATGTTCCTAAAGCAAAGGTCAAGGCACTTTCAGAAAACTGCCAGTATGGGTATAAAAACCCCTTTTCCATTTTTATGGATTTGCTGGTAGATGAAGGTATAGAAAGCCTTGGACACCGCCTAAATATTCTAGACCCTGATATGGAATATATCGGAGTAGCTATCCGCCCTCATAGTACCTATAGGATAAATTGTGTGCAAGATTTTGGTGCAGTAATGCGTTGATATTTCACAGGGCTTGTTTACTTAGGACAAAATATTTGGGGCTTGGGAAATTTTCTTATCTTTGTCGGCGTTTAGTCGTCTATTCAAATAAAATATTAAGATGAATCAAACTCCTGAAATTCCTCAAAAGTCTGCGTATAGAATGGAACTCGAACCCGGTATTTATCGGTGGTGTGCTTGCGGAAAAAGCCAAAATCAGCCATTTTGTGATGATTCCCATAAAGAAACAGGTTTTACCCCTATAGAATTTGAAATTACCGAGCAAAAAATGTACGCTCTCTGCGGTTGTAAACACTCTCAAAAACAATGGATTTGTGATGGTACTCATAAAACGCTATAGCATTCTCGTGTAAACTAACCGATAATTTGTTTCTTCATTGGCAAAAAAAATTAGCATCATCGAAGATAGTTCCGCCTCTTACAGTCTCCGGCTCTGGGGAATTGGGAGTTCGTATCCTGTCTGGAAAACCGGAAATGAACTAAATCGGCTTTTTTCTCTTGACCTCAAAAGAAAGGAAATTGAACACCTGAACCCTATATTAAACAAAGACATAGGCAATTCTCTTTTTGAGGTGGAAGAATTGCAACCCTACAAAGAGGATTTTCCTTTTTATGAAAGCATAAAAGAAACGTTTACAATCGCTTTTTTTGAAAACCCATTGAAAATTTCTCCTAAGGAAACCCATATTTTTTCTTTTTTATTTGTAATAATCCAAGAAACAGAAACCCCATTGACTCCGATTGAAGCGGGAATTTATGATACAATAGTAATTACGGAAATCGCCGGAATCTCTCATCATAAACAATACAAAAAGCTGATACAATGGATACATTACCTACTATAACTTTTATATTTTGGCTCATATTTTAATAGCTCGTTTATATGCAACATTTAGAATTTAATAAAACTAAAATCGTAGCAACGATTGGTCCCGCTTGTGAGGATAAAGAGATACTCATAGAGATGATTCGCCAAGGTTTAGATGTCGTAAGGCTAAACTTTTCTCACGCCAACCATGCTATCCATGAAAAATATATTAAGCTCATCAAAGAAATTAATGAAGAGTTTAAGACAAAAATTGCCATTCTCCAAGATTTACAAGGTCCTAAGATGAGGATTGCGGAGCTGAAAAATCCTGTCCATTTGAATATAGGAGATATTGTTACGATTCGTTGTGATGTTAAAGAACAAACGGAGGACTATATCCCGATTGTTTATGATACCTTTGCGAAAGATGTTACAGAGGGAGATATTGTGCTTATTGATGACGGAAAAGTAGAGCTTACGGTTATCTCTACCGATAAAATGGCTTCCGTAGAATTAAGAGTGGATTCTGGGGAGGTTATCAAAAGCCGAAAGGGCGTAAATTTGCCCTACACACGCATATCGGAACCTACGATTACAGACCAAGATTATAATGATATAGATTTAGGGATAAAGTATAATGTAGATTGGATTGCGCTCTCATTTGTAAGGAATGCCAAAGATATTCATGTATTGAAAGAGCTAATCCGCTTAAAAAATGGCAAATCAAAAGTAATTGCTAAAATAGAGAAGCCCGAAGCCCTTGAGGATATTGATGCAATTATTGAAGCGGCTGACGGTATTATGGTGGCAAGGGGAGACCTTGGGGTTGAAATTCCTATGCAAGATGTTCCTGTTTGGCAAAAGAAAATTGTAGAGAAATGCAATATGGCTTCCAAGCCGGTTATTGTTGCTACTCAGGTGATGGAATCTATGATTGAAAACCGAAGACCTACCCGAGCAGAGGTAAATGATGTAGCCAACGCTGTAATAGATGGGGCAGATGCG
>CAUJFT010000416.1 GCA_963169475.1 Bacteroidota bacterium
AATTACAGAATTTACTTAAAGGTACTAATTCCGGTTGCCCAAGGCAGAATAGTATAAATCAATCTTCCTGCCTCAATGGCAGGGTCTGTTTTTAAGTGAGCTTCTACCTCTTCCTTAGTAACGCAATTAAAAACAAAAACCCCTCTCCAATCGGTATCTTCAAGGAAGGTTCCGGCGAGTTTAAGTATGCCAGCTTCCGAGAGGCGTTCGATATTGGCAAGGTGCCCTTGCTGAATTGTGGCGGCGGTTTCTGCATCTTGCTCCCTATTCGGACCTTTGGAGAGCATTACAAAGAAAAACTGTTTTTGGTCTCCAAAATAGGTAGCTCTTTTCTTGAAGTGAAAGGATTGCGCTACTTCATTCTCTTCTGTTTGCCCGGAGAGAACCACAACCATAGAATCTGACCCAATTGGCTGATAGCTAACTTGCTTAGGGAAATCATGTTCCTCGTTTCTAAAAATATATATCCCATTGGTGTCCTGCTCCATTTTGAAAGGGACGGGTTCATCTCCATTTTGTCCATAAACAGTAGGAGTATAATACACCTCGTTGTTTTCAAAAGAAAGCACAAGACTTTCACTGATTAGGGTGTCAGGAGCAATATCTGTGTAGCGTTGATTGACGGAAAAACTACTTCCAAGCAAAGTATTTTCATTTAGCAAAGACCATTCTTCAAAGACTCTTTCGCCCGTTATAGGCTCTGCCGGAATCTTTTCCAATAATCCTGTAAGCCAAGAACACGACTCTGTGGTTGATGGAGTTTGTGCTTTAAGTGTATGACACACAAGCAGGAGCAGCGATGCCCCTAAAATAGTTTTAATGTTCATATTACAAATAGATTCAAAGATTTTCTTAACATGAAAAATAATACAGTGTTTACATGCGAATTAGTATGGTCTGCAAGGTTGACTATGCCGATTACTAAAAGATTTTATTTATCGTTTTTGTATAAACCAATTTATAATTAGTGTATTAACCTCTTTTGTTTCACTCTCTTGTGCAAAAATACATCCATTTTTTGGAGTAACATTTTTTCTCGCGCTTCACTCCTTTTTTTTGTGAGTATCTCGTGATTATTTGCTAGTTACTCATCTGTTATATTTACATAAGAGAATGATTTTTCTATACCAAAATCAAAACAGCCAATGAGATTTTTATATCAGTCCATGATAAGAATACAATCATCTTGCTCTACCATGACATTTTCGGATAGAAGAATCTGCCGAACTTTGCCCGCAGAAGAAGCGGCAATACTCGTTTCCATTTTCATGGCTTCCACCACAAACAAAGGCTGATTCTTTATCACCGAATCTCCCTGCTTTACAAAAATCTTTGTAAGTTTTCCTTGTAACGGTGCGCCAACCTCATTCGTTGCCTGCACTTTTCGGTTTACTACCTTTGTACTCTTTATGGCCTTATCTCTTATATGAACGGAGCGGGTTTGCCCATTAATTTTAAAGAACACATCTCTTTCTCCGTTTTCGTCCGGTTCACTCATGTACATATAACGTATCAAGACATTTTTACCCTTGTCAATTCCCACGATAATTTCCTCATTGCTTTTCATGGGATAAAAGAAAGAAAGAGAGGGCAGTTTTGATACGTTCCCAAATTCTTTTTGGTGAGCGTAATATTCCTCAAACACTTTGGGGTACATTTTATAGGAAAGGAAATCAAGAAAAGTTTGTCCGGAGTCAAATTTTTTAAGAAACTCCTCAAATTCTACTTCAAAATTAACAGAGGCGAGATGCGCATTTGGCAAATCTGTATAAGGAATTTCATCTTTAAGCACAATTTTTTGCAAGGCATGAGGAAATCCACCAAAGGGCTGCCCCAAATCTCCTCTAAAAAGTTGTTTTACGGATTCGGGGAAGGAGAGTGTTTCGCCCTTTTCCATGATTTCTGCCTCTGTGAGGTTATTAGAGGTCATAAACAAAGCCATGTCTCCGACCACTTTTGAGGAAGGGGTTACTTTTACAATATCCCCAAACATTTTGTTTACCACAGCATAGTTTTCTTTGATTAAGTCAAACTTAGATTCTAATCCCAAGGAACGTGCTTGCGGCAATAAGTTAGAGTATTGCCCGCCGGGAATTTCGTGGTCAAATACTTCGGCGGTCCCTGCTTTGAGTTCAGATTCAAATGGGTAGTAATATTCGCGAACGATTTCCCAATAATTAGAAAATTCATTCAATTTTTTTAAGTTCGTAGGAATTTCCCTTTCGTGTCCTTGTAGCATAGCCACAATTGAGTTAAAGTTTGGTTGAGAGGTGAGACCAGACATACTCGCAAGGGCAACATCTATAATATCTACTCCGGCTTCTACCGCTTTGAGGTAGGTGGCACATTGTATCCCGCTTGTGTCGTGAGTGTGCAGATGGATAGGGATAGATAAATGTTTTTTAAGCTCCGAAATCAAAGTTGCTGCCTGAAAGGGTTTTAGCAATCCCGCCATATCCTTAATCGCAAGAATATGCGCCCCTTCATCTTCAAGCCTTCTGGCAAGGTCAATGTAATATTGGAGATTATACTTTTGTCTTTCGGGGTTAAAAATATCTCCTGTATATCCGATACAAGCCTCTGCAATTCCGCCGGTATGATTGACCACAGTATGGATAGCGTTTTTCATTCCTTCCACCCAATTAAGGGAGTCAAAGATACGGAATATATCCATTCCATTTTTCCACGACTCTACGATAAATTTAGAGACGAGGTTGTCGGGATATGCAGCATATCCTACGGCATTTGCTCCACGAATAAGCATCTGGAATAGGATATTAGGAATCGCCTCGCGAAATAGCCTAAGCCTATCCCAAGGGCACTCGTGGAGGAAACGCATGGAAACATCAAAGGTAGCTCCTCCCCAAACTTCCATGGAGAATAGTTCCGGGTGATTTTTGGCAAAACTCTCGGCAACTCTCAACATATCATGGGTTCTTACGCGCGTTGCAAGTAGAGATTGGTGCGCATCTCTGAATGTAGTATCCGTATAAAGGATTCTTTTTTCATTTTTTACAAAATTTAGCAAAGCCTCCCGCCCGTATGTTTCAAGTATGGTTTTGGTACCTTCCGGAAAACCCTCTCTTTTGTCATATTCGGGAACTATGGGTTTTCTAAAGGTTTTGTTTTTATCATAGTGCTTCACATCGGTATTTCCATTAACCTGAATTTCTGCTAGGTATCGTATAAGTTTTGTACCCCTATCTTGCCCCCCTTTGGTTTTAAGTAGATGAGCGTTTTGACCAATAAAACCGACCGTAGCCTCTCCCTGCTGAAAGGATTCATCATTCATCACATTCATGAGGAAATAGATATTGGTTTTTACGCCACGAATCCTAAACTCTGCAAGTGTTCTTAACATTCTTTGGGTTGCTCCTTTGAGTGTCCGGCTCCAAGCGGATATTTTTACCAGCATAGAGTCGAAGAAAGGAGAAATTCTCACACCAGCGTAGGAACTGCCTTCATCTAAGCGAATCCCAAATCCTCCGGCATTTCTGTAGGCAATTAATTGTCCATAATCTGGTTTAAAATCGTTTTCGGGGTCTTCCGTAGTAATACGGCATTGGATAGCAAAGCCGTTACATTTTATATCATCTTGCGAATGAATCTTGATTTGATTATGAGAAAGCGAACAACCTGCGGCAATCATAATCTGAGAACGAACAAGGTCAATCCCTGTAACTTCTTCGGTAATGGTATGCTCAACCTGAATCCTT
>CAUJFT010000417.1 GCA_963169475.1 Bacteroidota bacterium
TTTAATTTTCTCAAAGGAATTGATACGATTCCACGCTTTCATCAATATTTCGCAGAGATGTACTCCGCTTAAAAAAATAAATCCTGCTCTTGTTGGTGTTTTTCACTAACAAGAGCAGAGAAATAACTATCAAAATAGGAAAGTAAATTCCTCCCCCATTCTAAGCAATACGGATTCATTTAGATACCTATTTTCATATAAATAATCTGAAAAAAATGTATGTCATAGTAATGATTTCTATTGAAAACTATCACTTAATATTACCATGAATTTATACAGAGAACTTAACCTTTTATCCCGATTATTAATTCTTTGTGGCGGTTTCAATGTCCAATTTGGACTAGTGTTTTTTAGTGTAGGAGTGGGAATGGCGGCACTTTTCTTGAATCTAATGCCAAGACAAAGCGGGTTAGATTACTTGTCATTTATCGCTCCGATTACCTTTATAATAGCTGGTGGGGTTATTTCAGGGATAGGCTTTAAAAAAAATATGAAGGATATTCAGCTCCTTCAATACGGCGTAATGACTACTGGTAGGCTAAAAGAAAAGAACTATACAAACGTTACAATTAATAAGATTCCCGAAATGATTTTTGGCTTTGAATTTGGAGCGAATAACGGTAGAAAACACATCGCTTACGGGCGTACCCACGAGCATCATCTTGTGCAGGACGATAGAGAAGAGAGAATTATCTATCATCCGGATAACCCCGATTTTTCAATTGTATATGACTTAGTTCCAAATGCTCCCGTTATAAATGGAGATGGAAGCTTGCAGCCCGTTTCCATTATAAGAATTTATTTATTTATTTTACCCCTGATTACCATTGTTGCCCTTTATTTCTTTTTTAATGCTTTTTGAAGGGGTTTCGTTCATAAAAACAGCCGCCTATCTTCAATGTACTTGACTACAGGGTCTGGTGTGAGGTATCGGATAGATTTATGGCTTTGAACTCTTGTTCTTAGATAAGTTGCCGAAATATCTAAAAGAGGGGCCTCAAAATATCGTACATTGGGATGATTTCTTAATTCGGAATCTATTGGTACATCTGCCTTTCTGGGATATACAAATAGTGTATAGTGATTGAGAATTGCCTGATAATTTTTCCATTTATGTAGATGCAGCAGATTATCCTCTCCCATGATGATAGAAAATTGGTAGGACCGGTATTTATCAAATAGGTGAGTGAGTGTGTCAATCGTATAAGAAGGCTTAGGTAGCCCAAATTCAATATTGGAAGCCGCCAACCGGTGATTTTCTCCAATGCCTAACTCTGTCATTTTTAGACGGTCATATTCCGGTAATAGCGTTCTTTTTTCTTTAAAAGGATTCTGAGGAGAAACCATAAACCATACTCTGTCAAGCGAAGCCTCCGCTAAGGCAGTCTCGGCTATAATCAAATGTCCGGTGTGGATTGGGTTAAAAGACCCAAAAAATAACCCGATTTTCATGGATTGAAGATTAGAATTTTACCCAAAAATAGATAGAATGAAAATAAGCCTAATCCGAAAAGGATTAATTTCGCAGCAAAGTAACTAAAAATGAGGCTGAAATACAAATAGAGGTTGGTTATTGTTAGGATAAAAGTATTATAAAATCAAGCCGTAAACACCGTTTAATAAACAAATATGCTTTACAATTGAACAATATTTTTAGACGCTGCTTCATTACGAAGTGGCTTCCCCCCTCTTATGAAAGAGAGCCATCATTCACTATTTTTGTATATTTGTGCGCAAATCTCCTATTGTCTATATGAATACTCCCATCGGGCTTACTATCTATAAATCCTCCGCGGGTTCAGGAAAAACCTTTACCCTCGTATTATCTTATTTGAAAATTGTAGTTAGGCGACCGGACTTGTATAAAAATATATTGGCGATTACTTTTACCAATAAAGCCACAGAGGAGATGAAGACGCGGATTATCAATACACTTTCTGACTTAGCTGCCGGAGAAAAAAATACTTATTATCACAAGCTCAAAGAGCATTATAATAGCCTAAACCTCAAAAATATCTCTATTCGGAAAAACGCCGAAAAAGCACTTAACAACATTTTGAAAGATTATTCCGGATTTTCTGTAAGTACTATCGAAAGCTTTTGTCAGCGTGTGATTCGTGCTTTTGCCAAAGAATTGAATCTTCCGCTTGGATATGATATAGAAATGAGGAGAGATAAGGTGCTTCAGGTCGTTGTAGATGAGTTGATTATGGAGGCTGGAAAAGCCGAAAGAGATTATCTTACCCAAGCACTCACCGATTTTCTTGATTTTGAGATAGAACAAGACAGTGATTGGAAAATAGAAAAAAAAATTAGAATCATGGCAGAGGAGATATTCAAAGAAAATTATCAAAAACTCGCCTCTTTTAACTTAGATGAAAATACAGAAAAGTATGTTACCCTCATTTCAGAAATCAAACAAAAAATAGAAGAAACGATTAATTTTGTACGTTCAGAAATGAAAAAAATGGGAAATGAGGGGGTAGAGTATATTGAAAATAATCGTGTGGACGAAAATAATTTTGCAGGAAAAACACGTTCGCCACTTAAATATTTCCGTTCCCTTACTCAAAAAGGAGCTTCTAAAGACGAATATGAAAAGTTTTACAATAAAAAACATTATCAGCGACCCGCAGAGGATTGGGTACGTTCAGACTTAAAAAAAGAAACAGAGAAAACAGCCGCTCTCTATTCCCTAAATATAGGACACGCCACTTTTTTAAGCACATTATTTGACAAAATCGGAGGGTTTTACCTCACGCATGAAACCGAGTATCTCACCGCAATTCATGCTCAAAAAACTATTCAAACCCTTAGATTAATGGATGACCTGCGCCGTAAGCTTGCTGATTATAGGAGGGAAAATCGTCAAATGATGATTTCGGATACGAATATTTTACTGAAAGGAATTTTAGAAAGCAGCGAAGACGTTCCCTTCGTATATGAAAAATTAGGAAACCGATATGCCTTTTATTTGATAGACGAATTTCAAGATACCTCTGATATGCAGTGGGAGAATCTCCTGCCCCTTGTACTGAATGCCGTTTCCTCTGTACCTTGGGAGGGAAACATGATTGTAGGAGATGTAAAGCAATCTATTTACCGGTGGCGAGGCGGCGCCTTTGAATTATTACTTCACAAAGTAGAAAAGCGACTTAGAGAAAATGGGCAGATAGTACAAGTCCGTAACCTTCAAGACAATTGGAGGACTGCACATAAAATTGTCGAATTTAACAACGCCTTGTTTGAAAAGTCCAAAGAAATACTTGCCCGTGATGAATCCGGAGAATATGCAAAGATGCTTCGCTCCGCCTATGGAGACGTACATCAGTTTCCACAAAAGCAAAATATCGCTGGATATACCCGCATTAATTTTATAGAATACAAAAATAGCACCGAAAAAAACAATGCCGTATTCCAATTACTAGAAGATATGCTCAAAGAGATAAAGGAAGCAGGGTTTTTGTTTAAAGATGTGATGATTCTTGTAAGAAAAAACAAAGATGCTGCTACTGTTGCCGGATTTTTACAGAAAAAGCAAATCAAGGTAACCTCCTCCGAATCTATGATACTTGAAAGTAGTCCGGCGGTAAAAATGCTTATTGCTGTATTATATTATCTCATAGACGAGACCAATCTCATTGCTGCCGCAAC
>CAUJFT010000418.1 GCA_963169475.1 Bacteroidota bacterium
ACCCATCAAGATAGTATCCGCCTCAAGTACCGTTTTAAACATTGCTACAATCGGAATAGACCCTCCCTCGCGTGCCGGGATAGGTTTTTTGCCAAAAGCTTGTTCCATGGCTCTTTCTGCTGCGGCATACCCCAAGGAGTCAGTAGAAACTACTACTGCCTCCCCTCCGTGATGCGGTCTAACTACAACCTGTACGCATTCCGGTGCGATAGACTCAAAATGTTTTTGAAAAAGAGCGGTTATTTCAGAAGAAACCTGATTAGGCACTAAACGCATTGAAATTTTGGCAAATGCCTTGGAGGGTAAGACCGTTTTAGCACCCTCCCCGATATATCCACCCCATATTCCATTGACATCAAGAGTAGGGCGAATAGAAACTTGCTCAATAACGGTATATCCTTTTTCGCCTCGCGTAGCGCGAATGCCCAAATCTCTGCAATAACGGGCATAATCAAAGGGTCGTTTATTCATTTCTGCACGATACGCCTCACTAAGAGTTTCGACCTTGTCATAAAATCCATTAACCGTAATTTTTCCATTCTCATCATGAAGAGAAGCAACCATCTGACATAGCACGTTGATTGGGTTGGCTACTGCTCCGCCATACACCCCTGAATGAAGGTCTTTATTCGGTCCGGTTACTTCTACTTCAAGGTAAGACAAGCCCCTCAAGCCTACTGATATTGAAGGACAGTCATTAGAAACAATAGAGGTATCAGAAACAAGAATAATATCACACTTCAATAAATCCTTATGTCCTTTTACAAAAGTTTCCAAGTTTTTACTTCCTATTTCCTCCTCACCCTCAACCAGAAACTTCACATTACAAGGTAATTCTCCTAATTGATTAAGTACCTCTATGGCTTTGATGTGCATAAACATCTGCCCTTTGTCATCACAAGCCCCTCTGGCAAAAATGGCTCCGTCCGGGTGTAATTCTGTCTTTCTAATCACCGGCTCAAATGGAGGGCTTACCCACAAATCCATGGGGTCGGGAGGCTGTACATCATAATGTCCGTAAATCAGAATAGTAGGGCGGTCGCTCCCAATAATTTTTTCAGCGTACACAACGGGGTGCCCTTCTGTAGGAAAAACGCTAACCTTATCCATTCCTACATTTTTTAGATGCTCTGCCACTCCTTCCGCCATACGCTTAACCTCCTCTTTATATCGAGAATCTGCACTAATACTTGGAATCCTTAAAATATCCACTAACTCTGTTATGAATCTATCAGAATGAGCGGTTATGTATTGTTTTATTGTATCCATAATTGATAATAAAGATTAAGAAAATGATTCGGCAAAGTTAATGAGATATTTTAGCTAAAAAAAACAATTTAAGTAAATGTAACTATTCAATGGTCAAAAAAAAAACAAAAAAAGTGATATTTGAGAAAAAAATCGCATCTATTCAGAGAAATATGACTACATTACGCATTTGCTATCTTACGTTCAGTAATTGATAGTGCGATGAAAAACGGAGACTCCGTCTTTAACGCTATTCGGGCTATTGTCAATTTTAACCTTGTTAGATGGTTACTATTTAAGTGTCTAAGCAGGAGTGAGTAAAAAACGAATACAGTATTTTTTAGGCAAAAATTTGATAATCAATAATTTTATTCAATTTTATTTTTTTATTTTTCACTGATAAATACTTATCCAAAAGAAATCTAATACATTCTCATAATCTAAATTTTTATGGAATCGTAGAGAAACTATTTACGGTGGAGACACCACTAAGCAGCAAAAAAGACAGCCTCTTGTAAGATACAAGCGGTGGAAGTGTTGGAGCAATCGGGGTTTATTTTTAGTTTTTGATTACTTTTTGGGTAAGCACTTGTATTTCTGTAGTGATACGAATAAAATAGGTGCCCGCGGAGAGATTTCTAATATCTAGTTCATAAAAAAGATATTTATCTTCTATCGGAATGGCAGATGAATACACTCTATTGCCAAGAATATCAGTAACTTCCACCTTAGCGGACCCGCTTTCTGCTTCCAATCTTGTGGTGGAGAGAGTAAACAACCCGTCACCCGGATTAGGATACACACTTAGCATCGTTTGCTCGTCCTCCTCTATCATACGCGAAACCAAACCCGTACAGGTTTGCACATTTTTACTTCCCATAGTACCTACAAGATTATTACAACCCAGAGGAATGACCCTCACGCCGTAAGTAAAGTTGGGGACTATACCAGAAATGGGGGTACTAGTAAGATTTACGATGAAGTTTCGATTCACATTTGTACCATTTAATAATTGTACACGGTAGTTCTGTGCTTCGGGTATAGGTGCCCATGATACGTTAAATCCTGTACAAGTAATGTTACTGAAGCTCAACTGCGGGGTTCCTTGTGGACTTGGAACCCCCATTACCACAGATATAGGTGCAGAAGCTGGGGTGTATTGATTATTGCATACCCTGAATACCGTTACTTCTATAGTGGTGTTGTAGGTGTTTTGTCCGAGCAATATATTGATACTATTTGTTCCGGTATTATTATTTATAGGAGTACCCATAGTCGGAGAGATAACCCGATAACATACCCTATACAAACTAGTTCCCGGCACTGCTGTCCAATTTACAATAAGTCTGTTGCAATTTATACTTGCCGTCACTCCTGTTATTGCGGGTCCGCAGGGTAGTTGCCCGCTGGTAGTAACATATACGAATCCGGTAGTTACATTATTTGCGTTTACTGCATAGGCTACGTAATTACTTGCAGGAGCAAGACTCGTAAGGGTAAAACTCGTATTAGGGGTGTTAATGCTCAACCAAGAAGTATTAGCACCGCTTAGTCGGCGGTAATAAATTGTATAAGGTCCCGCACAACTAACTAATGTCCCATTTGCTTTTGTAGAGTCAGAATCGGGTACTAAATCTATATCAAAAGGTTTTACGGTTATTGCCCGATTAGTAGTGGTAGGGTTACCGCAAGGTCCGGTAGCCGTTGTCACGACTACGAAATTTCCGGTTACATTACTCACTTCTCCAGTATTCATGTCAATTGCTGCGCCTGTCCCGTTTAAAATACTGTAGGTTATTCCTACAGCATGATCAGCAGTAGCAGTATAAGTACTCGTTCCTCCACTACATACAGCGGCTGCCCCTGCGGTGAAGGAAGGCGTTCCAACATTGAAGTTCACTGTAAACGTTCCACTACTTACTGCCAATCCGCCTCTGGTGGTTACAGAAACAGTTCCCGTTGTCCCATTTCCAACGGTTAGAACTATTTCTGTTGGAGAATTTACCGTAAAAGCATTTACCGGCGTTCCTCCTATGCTTACCGCTGTTGTCCCTGCAAAACCTGTACCCGTAATGGTAGCCGTAGAGAGTCCGGCGCAGCCCGAAGCAGGGGTAAAGGAAGATATAATAGGTATCGGAGCGAAGATGGCAAGACTATAAGATGGGTTTGTAAAAAGTCCTCCCGCATACAAATTTCCGCTACCATCAAAGGTTATATGGCGCACCCAACTATTCATGTTCGGGTTAAAAGTCGTTAAGCCCCCCATATTATCAAACTTACAAAAGCGATTGCGATTCGTACCACCTACGGAGGTGAAGTCTCCTCCCGCATACAAACTCCCATTACCATCAACTGCTAAGGCATAAATCAGGTTATTGATATTTGGGTCAAAAGCCGTTAAAGCTCCTGTATTATCAAATTGGCACAAGCGGTTGCGGCTTGCCCCTCCTACAGTAGTAAACCCTCCTCCCACGTACAAATTCCCGCTGCTGTCAAGTGCTAATGCACGAACGATATCACTCATATCAGGGTTAAAAGTCGTTAAAGTTCCCGTATTATCAAATTGGCATAATCGGTTTCGGGTTATTCCACCTACAGTAGTGAAAAATCCTCCCACGTACAAATTCTCGCTGCTGTCAAGTGCTAATGCACGAACGATATCGTTCATATCCGGGTTAAAAGCCGTTAAACTCTCTGAAGCATTAAATTGGCACAAGCGGTTGCGCGTGATTCCTCCTACGCTAGTGAAGTTTCCTCCTACATAAAGATTCCCGCTATTTTCAAAGGCTAAGTCAATAACCGGACCGTTGATATCCGGGTTAAAGGTCGTCAAAGCATCTGTATTATCAAATTTGCACAAGCGGTTACGGGTTACTCCCCCAACTGTGGTAAAGGCTCCGCCTGCATACAAATTTCCGTTGCCATCAAGGCTTAATACTGAAATGAAATCATTCATATCTGGATTAAAAGCTGTTAAATTCCCCAAAGAATCCAACTTACACAAGCGGTTGCGGGTTATACTTCCCCCTACGGTGGCAAATACTCCGCCAGCATACACATTCCCACTGTTGTCAAGGACTAATGTACGAACGATATCGTTCATATTTGGATCAAAAGTTGTTAGGGTGCTTGTGTTATCAAATTTACATAAATAATTCCGTGTTACGCCTCCTACGGTAGTGAAGGCTCCGCCTGCATACAAATTCCCTACATTGTCAAGGGCTAACCCCTTAACCCAGTTATTCATATCAGGATTAAAAGCTGTTAAGTTACCATTATTATCCAATTTACACAAGCGATTACGGCTGATGCCGCCCACATAGGTGAAGTTCCCTCCTATATACAAATTCCCGCCACTATCAAGCACTAACCCCAAAACAAAGTTGTTCATATCCGGGTTAAAAGCCGTTAAAACCCCCGAAACATTAAATTGACACAAGCGGTTACGACTGATGCCACCTACATAGGTGAAGTCTCCTCCTGCATATAAGCTCCCATTACCATCAACTGCTAAGGTATAAATCGGATTATTCATATTCGGGTTAAAGGTCGTCAAAGCCCCCGTATTATCAAATTTACATAAATTATTACGGGTTATACCCCCTACGGTGGAGAATGCTCCTCCCGCATACAAATTCCCGCTGGCATCAAGTGCCAAAGCATAAATATAATAGTTCATATCGGGGTTAAAAGAAGTTAAAACCCCTGTATTATCAAATTGGCACATATAATTGCGGGTTATACCCCCTACGGTGGAGAATGCTCCTCCCGCATACAAATTCCCTGTACCATCAATGACTAAACTCGAAACATCACCATCCAAATTCGGGTTAAAAGCGTGTAAACTGCCATCAGCATTGATTCGGGCAAGCCGATTTCGCACAATTCCATTGACTTGAGTAAATGTCCCCCCGATATACCACCCTCCTGAAGGAATCGCAACTACAGAATTGACCTGCCCGCCCAATACTTTGGGAAAATTGGAATTTAGCTCGCTGGTGGTCCCATTAAGGTTTGCAAAATGCCCTGACCATAAACTAACACTTGTAAACTCGCCACCAATATAAGTATTATCCATACTGTCTTTTACGATAGACGTAATTGAATTATTAAAAGCATACTTATTAGCCTCCGGATAAAGTATCTGAGCGTTGAGCATAGAGATAGCTCCCCATAAACAAAAGGTAAGTAGTATGCTTTTCTTATTCTTTCCGGAGAAAGAAAAGGAATTAAATTTATAATAAAATATCATAATTTTATACAAGGTTAAATAAAATTTTAATAGTTAGATTAAGTAGCATCACCCCGGCATACTGCTGGAGTGGTGCTACTTTTGGAGTTATTTCACTAATTTAACTGTGTAAGACTCTCCCAGGCTACCTTCCACTTTGAGGAAATAAACCCCATTGGTAAGGCGGTATTTTTCGGTATCAATCGTCAAATTAATAGATTGTACTTCTTCAGTAGCTTCTTCGGTCAGCATCGTTCTTCCGGCTACATCAAGAAGGCTTACAGTAAACTGCTGTGCCTTATCTGCGTGAATCTGGACTTTAAAACGGGTTTCAAACGGATTGGGATAAGCAGATACACTGAAGGTATTGTCAGGGGCTATATTACTGAATCGGTAAGGCATTTCAAAACTACCTTTAATGTCATCAGCAGTAAACACAAGCGGCTCATAATGATGGTAAACGAGGTTGTTTTCGCCATTATAGATGCGGAACTCCACTTCTTCTTCCGGCTCATTACTATAAACCATCATACTTACGAAGTACTCTTTCAACTCTGGAACATAAGTAAGCTGCCCAAATCCTCTGATTTGCCCATCTACAAATGCGGCAACTTTGGTAGCAGTATCTTTGACGATTCGTTTGTCAATATTTACTACTGCATTTATCAGCATATTAGACTCATAATCTGCTGGATTAATGCCCCATGTTTCTGGTTCTTCGGGATGTGCTTCGGCTCCCGTATTTCCAATCCTGAGCAATGAAACCGGAGGGGAGGCAATGCCACCCGGATATCTA
>CAUJFT010000419.1 GCA_963169475.1 Bacteroidota bacterium
AGGCGCGATATGTACTACCCCGGTACCATCTGTAGTAGAAACGAAGTCTCCGGTTACTACAAAAAATGCTTTGCCTTCGGGCTTAACGTATGGCAAAAGCTGCTCATACCCCACTCCGGCAAGTTGCTTTCCGGTAAGAGTTAGTACTTCCGTGAAGTTCCCAAGTTCTTTGGTATATTTGGAAATGAGGTCTGCAGCAAGAACGACAGAAGCGGGAAGGTGAGTATAGGGATTTCCACTTTCGAGTATTAGCTTTTTATAGATAATTTTGTCTCCAACAGCAAGTGCGGTATTGGCGGGTAATGTCCACGGAGTAGTAGTCCATGCAAGTATTCTTACGTCTTCGTTTTCTTCTGTAAAAAGGAAAGAAGACTCCTCATTTTGGATAACTTTAAAAGCGGCAACCGCGGAAATGTCTTTTACGGGCTTGTAACAGCCGGGTAAATTTATTTCATGTGAACTCAATCCGGTTCCGGCAGCCGGAGAATAAGGCTGAACGGTAAAGCCCTTATAAAGGAAATCCTTCTCATATAAGCGATGGAGTAAATGCCAGACGGATTCTATATAATTATTTTCAAAGGTGATATAAGGGCTATCTAAATCCACCCAGTAGCCCATTTTACGGGTAATATCGTCCCATTTATCCTTAAATTTAAGTACATCTTTGCGGCAGGCTTGATTGTATTCTTCTATGGTAATCGTTTTCCCAATATCTTCTTTGGTGATTCCCAGCATTTTTTCAACCTGAAGCTCTACGGGAAGCCCGTGAGTATCCCAGCCGCCTTTTCTTTTTACCTGAAATCCTCTTAGTGTCTTGTAACGGCAAAAAATATCTTTGACGGTCCTTGCCATTACGTGGTGGATTCCTGGTAGTCCATTTGCAGAAGGGGGACCCTCATAAAATACAAATTCGGGGTTTCCTTCGTGTGTGGACACAGATTTTTCAAATGTTTTTTCATTTCCCCAAAGCTCCAAAATCTCCTTATCTATTTCTGGAAGGGATAGTTGTTTATATTCTTTATATTTTCTAAGATTGCGAGATGTCATGATTTTTTAATATCTAATCGGTTTTATAAAAATAATTTAGAATCCTCTTTAGAGAGAAATGTATAAGAAGCCCTAATAAATCAGTAGTGATAAATATTAATCCCCCTCAGGGGATAATGAGAACGGAAAGAGCAACAAAAAGGCACTTCAAGCATAAATGGTTCATATATTCTCTAATATTTTAGAAAAAACGTTGCGAATATATAGGATTTTTTCCGAAAAATCAAAAATATTTTAGGAAGCAGAGAAGCCTAAACCACAAAAATACTATATTCGTACCAAAATTAGAAAAATGCCGCATATTAGCAGAAAAAAAACGCCTTTCCCAATTGCGCCTATTCTTCGAGAATATTTAGAAAAATATGGGCGAGAAATTCGGTTACCCATAGAGTATAAAGATTTACTGCGTTATGAATCAGAGGTTATATTGTATGATAAGTTCAAGCAAGATACCCTTTGGGTTAGCCTTCAATATCCTCA
Source organism: Bacteroidota bacterium (assembly GCA_963169475.1). Classification (GTDB taxonomy): domain Bacteria; phylum Bacteroidota; class Bacteroidia; order J057; family J057; genus JAAFHL01. The sequence continues at coordinate 1,528 of CAUJFT010000419.1, forward strand.
AAGTGATATTGATTTTCTTTATGAGGGGCTAAAACAAATTTACGCAATCATGATGTCGGACGGAGATTTGTCGGTAATGGACCACTTGTATGTGGATAGGATAGATTTGTGTTTATACGGAAATACCCGCCCCTTCCGCATACGGATTCGAAACCGGATTAATGATAATTATGATTACTACTACATCAAAAACGCAGACGCTTCAAGGGTGGTAGGATTGGAATTAGAGCATATCCTCTCTCCCAATCGAATTGGCTACTTGGTTTATAACCAAACCCTCGTTGAGGAGCACATTGCAGGTATTCCGGGCGAAGAGTTTATTCGTAATTATATAGAGAAAGATAGGGTCGAAAACAAACTTCGTCTTGCAAAAGAATTTGTAAAATTTAATGAAAGGTGCTTTGTAAGGTTGCTTGGTGATATGCACTCCAGCAATTTTGTCATAGATATTACGCCGGATTTTGAAGATGTACACTACCGGATTCGGGCAATAGACTTTGACCAACAGTGCTACGAACCGCGTAGAAGTATTTACTTTCCGAAATATTACCGTCAAAATATGCCTTTTATTAAAATCGGGATTCAAAATATTACTCCAGAAACCTCACGCCAATACCAGAAAGAGGAGCGGTCTATGATAGTGGGTCGAATCCGGTATTCACATGAAGAATTAGGTGATTTATTGGCGGCAATGAAAGGCTCTATTTTATCCAAGGAGGTATATATTATGGAACTCCGAAAGGAGCTATCCGAGTATTATGATGATAGCGGCTACCTTAGATGTAAGAATATGGGCGAAATTGTAGAGCATGGACTCACAAATCTGGCAAACCGGCATTTCTGATTGTATTTTGGAGTCCATCGGAGCGAGGGAGATAGCGACAGGAGAGATTGCTTTATACGTGGGGAGGCATAAAAACAACCATTTAGCATGCTAAGTAGAGGTTTTTTTGACGAAGTGCCTGTAGAGATTAACTATTTTGATATAATCCAAATAGTTTCTTAGAAAAAGGCACTATTTTTAGCATCATTATTCGTATTTAACACATTTTGTAACATTATTTTTGGGTATGAAAAAGTTATATTCTTTATTTATTTTCTGTCTTTTATTGGGGGCTAATGTTTTTGGGCAGGAGGAAAGTGGCTATTCTAAGATTGAAATTTATCCGGTTCGTCTAAAATTATTAGACACGAAAGACAATCCTATTCCCAATGCAGAGGTGGTGATTTTTACTCCTCAAGAAACCATTGCGCGCGCAAAAACAAACGAAGAGGGAACGGCAAGTATCCAAGGGCTTGCTACCGGAGATTATGATGTCTTGTTTCAGCTTGAAAATGGAAACAATATCCTCTTCAATAATCAATGGATAGAGACAAAAGAGGAAAATGAGCGAATTTATCGCCTTCCTCCCCGCTCGGCAAAAGAAAAAAAGAATAAAAAGAAAGACTAAGGACAAAGTTTTCGTCAAAAATAGGGGCTTATCGTGGTGAAATGGACGAGTCTCAAGGCTGGTCAGTTGTTTTTAACGATAAATTCTTTGTACAATCGCTGCTCTTCTGTCTCGGCAATGATGAAGTATTTCCCTATAGGTAAAGTTGGGTTATACTTGATGAGGTTTTCGCTACCCGCAGTAACTATATTTGAAAAAAGAATATCTATTTCAAAAAAACGTTCATCAAGTACTCTCAGGGTAATTTTTTGCTCTTTTTGGGAAGAAAAACGGATACTAAGATTTCCTCCATCTATGCCATTTTTTTCAAGAATCTGAAAAGAAAACACTCCGGAAAACTCTGTAGCAACTACTTCTACTACAGGAGAGTAAATGGTATTTTTGAATTTGTCTGTGTTTTTTATCCGATAGAAATAATGAACTTTTTTTTGAATGTCTTTATCATAATAAAGATATTCGGTGTTTTTTGTACTATTTTTATGGGCTTCGGTATGGTTAAGTTCTGAAAAATTATCCCCATCTCTGCTTCTTTCAATGACATGCTCAAAGCAATCTTGCTCAAATAAGGTCTGCCATTTTAGCGTAACGATTCCATCTACATAATTGACAGAGGGAGTAGCGTATTCCGTTGCAGGTACAAGGTTTTTGTTTTTGGAGGTAACCTGCCATTTCCCACCCGTAAATACACAAGCCATCGCAGGGTCGGGATTAATGTCTAATCTATTCCATACAATATTGTTTGAGGTAGGGATATCAAAGGGAAGCGTCTCCCCTTTGGCAGTAATCAATTCTCCTTTATCTGGTAAGAAAGAGGCTTTGCCATTTGGAGAAAAATATACAGCACTTAAAATTTTTTTATCCACATCAAAAAGTACTACATAATCTCCTTCGGCTTTACTAGATGGAAACCGGATAAGGAAATCTGGTACATTTACATAAGCAATATCCACACCTGTACGCATAGCCTTGGAAAAACGAAGGGAGCTATAAGGTTGTATCTGTGTTTTATCCGGAATTTTGGCTACATAATTTCGGGTAACAATCATATAGCCGCTCAAGCTACGGATACGGTTACTTTCGTTAAAAATTTCTAAATAATGATTGTCGTCTTTTGTAAAATTACCATAAATATATTTTGATACATACAAACCCTGTCCTATGAGCGGAGATACTGCTGCAAAAGCCCAAAGAAGCCATAAAAAAGATACGCAGGTATTAATCTTAATAGTACTCATTTTAATTTTCAAAATCAGAGAAACCTAATAGTTACTTTTTCCGTAGAATCCAACTTCCATCACCAAAAATAATATTCTTATGAAAATCATTCGTGCTTTTTTTGTCTTAATGGTTATTTTAATTGTCTCATTGGTATCTTCGGGGTGTAATCCCGAAAAATTTACTACATTTACGATGGGTCCTTTTAAAACTAGCGTTACCATTCCAGGCAATGCCTTGGTAGGAACCATCATAGATACACTTCCATTTTCGTCAGAAGTCCCCACTAATGCCTCCCAGACATTCAACGGGCATAGTACAAGTTCCTCCTTGATTGATGAGGTTTTTCTTTCTGAAATGAAGCTCACAGTTACTAACCCTGCTGGGGGCAATATGAATTTCTTCAAAGATATTTATATTATCATTTCGGCGGACGGGCTTCCGGAGAAGGAAATTGCATACGCCAAAGATATCGCAGATGGTACTACAATATTGGACATGACAGAGACCAATGAAAACCTTAAATCCTATCTTTCTGCTGCCCAATTTAAGCTAAAACCCAAAGTGCTTTTAGATGGGGTTCCGTCTCAAGATACTCAATTAGAAATTTCAACAAGCTATACTGTAAAGGCGGGATTGCTTAAGAAATAAGAATTTTTTCTTGTGCCTCATTGAGTCCTATAAGAACATGAAGTATTTCTTATAGGGCTTTTTGCTTTATTCGAATGCTATGGTATTACACAGTTTCAGAATATGTAAACGCCTTAAAATAAAAATGTGTGTTTTTATTCCGTCAGGTACTATTTTTTTCGTCATGCTTCACGAATAAGCCGGGGTGTGGTGTTTTGCTTTTGCCCAACGTGACAATGAGATTGCTCCCCCTGATAATTTCTGCTGCGTTTGTCATAGTATGTTTATGAAGGTTTTTGTAACTCTATTCATTGTATGCTATATTTGTCCTACGATTTCATGTTGTATATCGGAAAGGCTATAGGGCTGTATTTATTCCTTTTTAAGAAACATTATATAAAGAGAAAATGATTCCCAAAATACCCCAGATTCAGTTTACTCATCTCCGTACTTGGCAAAAAGGGGACGAGCAAGCATTAGCAGAAATAGCCAATAATTTTAATATATGGAAGAATCTAACGGATATTTTCCCATATCCCTACACCCTAAAAGATGCGGAAGAGTGGATAGAGCATACCATTCGCGATGAGCCTAATCAGAATTTTGCGATTATCGTCAATGGCAAAGTAGCTGGGGGCGTAGGCTTTTCTTTCAAAGCAAAAAATTATTGTCGCTGTGTAGAAATTGGTTATTGGCTTGGAGAAACCTATTGGGGTAAAGGGATAGGCTCTCATATTGTAAACGAGTTTTCTATGTACATTTTTCAACAATATCCAGAGGTATTCCGGCAGGAAGCCCTCGTAGTGGAATATAATCCCGCTTCCAGAAAAGTGCTTGAAAAGTGTGGATTTACTTTTGAAGGGACAATGCGCAAACGTTTTCTAAAAAATGATAGGCTTTGGGATATTTCGATATTTGCCAAGCTAAGAGTGAAGGAATAAAATACGTAAACAGTAAGCCTTAATACAGATATTTTATGTAAAATATTCCTACCCAAGAGAAAGAGAACAAATACATCTTCCCTTATTTAGCAAGTGCTTTTCCTCGAAAATCAAATTACATTTCCAGAATCTGGAAAGCAGTTCTACGGTTTTGCGCCCTTCCGGCTTCTGTATCATTAGACCCTATCGGCTGACTTTCTCCATAGCCGACTGCGGTTACTCTGCCCTGCGCAACGCCATTGGAGAGGAGGTATTGCCTCACGGATTCAGCCCGTCTTTGGCTAAGTGTCAGGTTGCTTTCTTCTGAACCCGTATTATCAGTATGCCCTTGAATTTCTATTTTCATCTTAGGACTTTGAGTCAAGTAGCCTAATAAAACAGATAATTCCACATAAGACTCCTTTTTTAGCTCATATTTTCCGTAATCAAAAAAGATATTATTTAGAATTACCACTACAGGCTTGATGGGCTTGACTGGCTCTTGAGGGAGAACAGGCGGAGGCAAAGGCAAAAGACTAATTGTTAAATCAAAATATATATCCTCCGTTAAGTCTTTAAGGTAAAAATGCTTACTCGTAAAAATATATCCGGGTGCTTCCGCATAAGCCGCATATTCTCGGTTCATGGGGAGGCTCTTCAAGAATCTCCCGTCTCCCTTACCAGAAGTCATCGCTCTGACGGTATCTCCGGTTTCTACATCTACCAATTTTATACGACAAGCAAGCGGGACACTTGTAATACTGTCGCGGGTAAATCCCCTAAGAAAAGTAGAAATTTGTGGACGAAACCTTTCATCTAATACAAATTCATACAAATCGTCTAATCCATAGCCTCCCTTGCGGTCAGAGTTAATATAGCCTTTTGCTCCCTTTGTGTTTACAAAGATATTGCCTTCATTGGCACTCGTATTAAGAGGGTAGCCCATATTTTGAGGTGTTTGCCATTGTCCCTCTTGCATATAAGAAACAAATAGATCATCTCCGCCAAACCCGGGGTGATAGTCAGAAGAATAATACATCGTTCTACCGTCAGCATGAATAAATGGACATTGCTCATTTCCCAACGAATTAATAGGCGCGCCTAAGTTTTGAGCTTTTGTCCATTTGCCATTTTCCCAACGGGTAACCCAAATATCTTTTTCTCCAACTCCTCCTCTTCTTCTGGAAGAAAAATAGAGAGTTTTGCCATCTGGTGCCAAAAAGGGCTGAGAGTCCCAACCATCACTATTGACTTCTGGTCCCATATTTATCGGAGTTGTCCACTTACCGTTTGCCCTGACAGAGTAATACAAATCATAATTTCCCAACCCGTTTTTATAATCTCCTGCAAAAAACACTACTTTCCCATCTTGAGTAATGCTTGCTGCACCTTCATATTCCGCCGTATTAATCGGTGCGCCGATATTCTGGGCGGGTTGCCATTTTTGGTCTTTGTACTCACTAAAATATATATCTTCGGGGTAATCTTTATGCTCTAAACTAAACCCGCCCGTTGTTTCCTCTCTATGTGCAGTAAATAGTAATATATTATCATCAGCAGTCAGAAACGGTAGGTACTCTCGTCCGACTGTATTGATATTTGCGCCAAGGTTCACCGGAGAGAAAGAAACGGGTTTCTGAATTGCCGTTACCGCAAATTGTGCTTTTGGTAAATTCTTTTGGGCATTATCTTGATAGATTTTTAACCCTTTGGGGTTATTTAGATAATCTGAATAACATTCTAAGGCATTCTGATATTGGGAAGTATAATAATAGCAATCGCCAAGCAAGGCATTTAATATACCAAACAACCCCGCCCTTGAAGAGGATTTCGTCTTTTCAAAATGTGGAATGGCTTCTTCATATTTTTTCTTTGCCCAGAGAGATTCTCCTAAGGCAAAATGAGCATCTCCAAAATCTGGCTCTAATTCTATAGCCTTTTTAAATAGTTCTGCGGCTTTGACGTAATCCCTTACCCTTGTCCACTCCCTCCCTTCTAAAAAAAACTCTAATGCTTTTTTGGATTTTATCCCATAATCGGCAGGCTTCTCACGTTGTGCAAAAGAAAGACTCATTCCGACAATATAGAGAAATGATATAAGAAAAATTACTCGGACTTTATTCATGATTATAGATAATGATACTACGTTTGCTCGATAATTACCTCCTTACCCAAAATAGGGTTACAAGATTGCAAATTTGCTTGTGAAAAACCAATTTACCAAATTATTCTAATACGTGGCTATGTCTTTCTAATTTTTTATACCCTATTAAACATAAGTATATATTAGGCTGAACGAAATAGCAATGAGGTTTAGTACGAAACGAACGTTCTCCTAGTTTAAAAATCCATGAGGTCTATCTTTTTCTCAAAAGGAAATGAAATTTTTTTCCATAGGGCTAAACTAGTTATTTCGGCTAATATAATATATATATAGACAAAACAATAATCGCGGGTTCTAAGATTTTTTATACAATCAGGAAAAATAATTAAAAAAAAAATTTGCGCAATCGAAAGGTTTCATATATATTTGCAACCGAATAATTTCATATTAATAAAATAATAAAAAATGAGGCGTGACATTTTTCAAGCGATAGCAGACCCAACAAGGAGGGCAATTATTACCTTGATTGCATTTCAGGCAATGACCCCCAATGCGATCGCAGAGAACTTCAATACTACACGGCAGGCAGTATCCAAACATTTGCGCATTCTGGCAGAGTGCGAATTAGTAAAGCAAGAGCATCAAGGGAGAGAGATTTATTATTCTCTTGAAATTGACAAGATGAAGGAGATAGACAAATGGCTTGAACAATTTCGTAAGATTTGGGAAAACCGATTTAATCAATTAGACAATTTATTACTCACCATAAAAAAAGCGGAAAAATGATTCATCTACAATTTGACTTCCTTGCAAACAAGGACAACAACACACTCACTATAAGAAGAGAGTTTGCTGCAGAGCGGCGGTTAGTTTGGGATTGTTACACAAAGCAAGAGTTTTTAGACCAATGGTTTGCTCCTAAACCATTTACGACAAAGACGAAATCTATGGACTTCAGAAACGGCGGACATTGGCATTATGCAATGATTGACCCAGAGGGAAACCATTATTGGGGTTATACGGGTTATGATAAAATTAATCCGATTGACTCTTATGAGACCTTAGATGCATTTAGCAATGAGGCCGGTGAAATAAATCAGGAATTACCGCGCGCGCGGTGGGAAGTTACATTTACTGACAAAAGTCAGAACACATTAGTAGAAACAATTGTCTATTATGACACACTTGCGGACTTAGAAACGATTATCAACATGGGTATGCAGGAAGGCATGGCACTAACGCTTGAAAAGTTAGATGAGTTATTGCTAAATCTAAAAAACAGATAAAGTGGGCTATCCATAGGATGTAATACCAAAAGACTTTTTCATTTACACGAAAAAGTCTTTTGGTATTTTGTGTATAAGTAGTGAATAGTAAAAAATGAATAACGAATAATAGGATTAAATAATTAATAATCAATACATTAACCAATAAACATTTTATTAGTTTTTTACCCACTCATACTTATTATGTTCGGGCTTTCAAAATATAATAAACGCTTATTGTAAAAGAGAAAACACACGAGAGAGGCACTTCCGTATGAGTTTTTGAGAACTCTTAAAGAAATATCTTTCGTGTGTTTCTATTTTTCTTTCAGGATTACACTCCAGAAAGCATTATTATTCAGAGATAATGAGCTTCATTACTTTGGAATAAGCTCCGGTCTTAACTGATACGAGATAAACACCGGAGGGCATTCCTTTAGTAGAGAAAGTGATTACATGATTTCCAGACTCTAGGGCAAGAGGGGCAGAAGTCATTATTACTTTGCCATCAATTGTAGCGATATTAATTTCAACATCAGATGAAGCGATAAGTGCTACTTCTAACTTAAACTGATCAGAAGCCGGATTAGGGTATATTTTAGCATCTGTTTCGGTAATAATCACCGGATTTTCTGGTGTTTCTCCACCTTGACGCTGATACGACAAATCCTTAGTATAGAATGTTCCGCGTCCAAAGGTAGAAATATAGATGCTATTATCTTTCTCTAAGGTAAATTCTTTTTCAAGAACATTGGTCATATAAGCGCGGTATTTTCTTACAAAAATATCTGTTACGGGTACGTCTCCAATTTGGTCTTGTAGCTCCGGTGTAAAGGTTACCATATCTTTAGAGATATAAAGTCCTTTATGTGTTCCCACTAATAATTCAGAAGACAAAGTAGCCGGGTTAATTACAAATTCGGAAGCATAAACAGAAACGGGAGGGAGGCTGCTACCTATTGCCGTAAATGCAGGGTTTGCTGCCGTAATATCATTCGTCATACAAACCACTTTTGACTTATCGAAAGAAGCCCAACCGCCATAACCAGCATAAGTTATGACTACTCTTTTGGGGTCAGTAGGGTCAACTGCTATAGAAGAAACCCAACGTTTTTTTGGCAAACCGGTAGCTTTTTCATGAATCTTGACAATATCACTTGTCGCAGTACTACCTGCATCAAAGCTAGATAAATCATGAGGTCCTTTAAACATATATACACTTCCGTCACTTGTTCCTACATAAACAGTATGAGACTCATCACCGGAAGAGGCAATTGATGTAATCGTATTGGGTGTAGTAACTAACGCATTAGAGACTCTATTCCATTTGGGTAGAACATCATCTGGGCTACCTAATGGGTATTGAACTGTCCAAAGGTATTTACCGGAGCAGAAGAAAGCATAATTTTTGAAAGATTGGATTACCTCTCTTCCTTTATTAAGGGCGGTATCCGGAATCACCTCCTCTAAGATAAACTTAGTGGTATTAGGTCCATTAAATCCAAGGCTAACTTGGCGGTCTTTTAATCCGCCCCCTGCGTCTCCGGAGTCATTACGGTCAATAATAGTATCTGGAGTACTTGAGGTAGTCCCCGTAAGGCCCGCTACTTGTAAGGTATCGGGGAAGTTATAGAATGCTTCGTTAGAAGACCCATAGTTTCCAGAACGAACAAGCCCTTGGTCAGCACCCTGAAAGATGATAGAACCCGGATACTGATAAGATACTTGTACATCGCTCCAGCCAGTAGCACCAATTCTTCCGAATCCTTGAGCGCTAGGATTATCAGTACTGTACTGGCGATTCAAATTAACACCAGAGGTAGAAGTACCTGTATAAAGAATATCATAAGTTTCTTTTACATGATTCAGCGGGTTAGGGTCTGTTTGGTCATCTACTGCTACGCTTAGTGCAGCAGCACTTACACATAGGGCAGCTTCATACCCTTTGGTTTTTTGGGAGAAAGTTACTCCTCCGTCTTCTGACTTCACGATTTGTTTATCCGTTCCTACATACATCACGTTTGAGTTATTAGGGTCAAAAGCAACGGTGTAAATCGGAGAAGGAACAAAATTTTTAAGGGAGCTACCTGCGCTTGCTCCTTGTGCGGTTTGTAACCACCCTTTCTCTTGAGAATAAGAATACCATGCGTTACCTGCCACCACAAGATTTTGGGGATTATCAGGCATTACTGCTAACGTAAATGTGTATATGTTGTTATCTTTAAGTGCGAGTGGAGTGAAACCCGGATTCCCCTGCGGAGCGGCAATCTCCCAATTAGCACCGTTATCAACACTTCTCCATATTCCGGACAGCTCCCCATTTGATTGCATTCCTGCTATATAAAGCGTAGATTTTTCGGCTGAAACTGCTATTTCAGACCGCTTTATCCCGATTTTAGTAAGTTTACCTGCTACTTTTATACTATCTGCTCCCAAGAAGAAGGGGCGGTCATTTGCATTAGGGTCATCGTTTTTACCGGGATTTGTTGCACAACGCAGCATCCAACCTCCGGAGCGTGAGCCTCTTTCGTCATTTACACCGGCAAAAACGACACCGTCTTTTCCTTCTTCAAGGTCAAAGATACGGGAATCGTGAAATCGGGGCCATCTTGGGGAGCCAGTACCTGTATAAGTTCTTACCTGATTAAGGGTATCTAAGTCAGAGGCTATGGTATCTACTGTTGCCATATTGTCATCTGAATAGAATAATCCGGAGCGGGTCCCGATGTATATCCTTCCAGAACTATGAATCAACACTTTGGTTACGGAATTAAAAGGGCCAACGTTGTTGTTGGTTCCGCTCCCCCACACTCCCATTGTACTACCATTTTCATTACTCCAAGTAGCTCCGTTATCAGTAGAGACATAAACACCTCTTCCCGGTATACCCATATACCCAAAATACCCGCTACTATCATTAGAGAGGTCTGTATAGTCAAATGGGTTTTTGAAAGTAGTTATAAAGGTAGCCTCTCCCGTACCTACCAAAATTGTGTTTCCATTTTTGGCGATAGTGGTTATATTGGGGTCACATCCCTGAGCTGCATAACTCTCCCATTTTTTCCAAGAAGTGCCTCCGGTTTCAGAGTACCATAGCCCACCACCAACGGAGCCGGCAATCACCCTATTTCCGTCTACAAGAATCGAACGAGTTTTACTTCCTATATTATCAGGACCTGCGCTTTTCCAATTATATTGCGCAAACAGATTACCTGATAGTAAGAGGAATGCAAAAAAACAAAAACTGTAAATAATCTTCATATTTCTAATTCTGTGTTTTGATTTTCGTGAGTAAATTAAAGCCTTTCTATTTAAGATTGCAAACATTTTTATAATAAGATTTTTGTATTTTTTTAAATTCAATCATTATATTATTGATTATGAACTAATTGAACTTTCGGAGAAAATAAAAAATTACATTATTTTCCCACTTGCATATCGTTCTATTTCGCCTAAAAACTTTCAGTAAGTAAAATTAGCTATGGAGGAATGAATCATTAAATAAATATTTAAATTTTATTACACACTTTATACATGTATTTTAGGCTAAAAACAATTTTAAGGTACTTTTTTATTTATTTTAATTACACAATTTTAATTATTAATTTAAAATATTTTCACATTCTTTAATAAGTAATTTCACGCTATCCTGCATCAAGGAGTGTTCTTGTATCCACTGCTTATTTTTTTTTGAAAAACGCAATTTATACGCTTCAAGGTTATTGGTAAGAGCAAGGAGCGCGCTCAATAGATTCTCAGGAGTAAAGGG
>CAUJFT010000420.1 GCA_963169475.1 Bacteroidota bacterium
GCAAAATAATAAATTCCTGATTGTAAGGAAAATCTACCTTTATTCGGGTTTCTCCTTTGTGAAGTATTTTGGTTGCTTTTATCATAGAGACTTGCGTTTATTTTTATTTTTTCGAGTAATAAACGCAATAAAATAAATTTAAGTACTCAACTTGGCTGATGCCGGTTACAAACAACTCAATAAACCTGACTTCGTTATTATCGTCAATTTGCTCCTCCAAACAAAAAAAACTGACTTGACTTCTGTCTTTACCTTGTATGAATTTCATGCAGCAAATATAACGATAATCAAATTATTATGCAACTCATTTAAACATAACTTATGAACAATCTCAATCTTAACAAGAAAACGGGGTTTTTGGACAGTCTGGCGGAGAGGGCATGCAGGGTGGTTTTGAATAGCCCGCGCTGAAGTAGGTTGTTCGCTACGTTCAACCTTACTAAGTGCTAATGTATCAAGGCTGGAGGGATTTCACACCGTACAAATTACTCTTCTTTTAACTTTTGTTCGATAATTTCAATTTCTCTTTTCAGGTCTGAAATTTTTAGAGATTTTTCTGCTATTTGCGCTTGAATAGTGGTTATATTTTTATGGTATTGTTCTTCCTTAGTTTCCTCCCACCTATCTGTTTGCTGCTCTAACAGATAGGTGTCTTTTTCGAGGGTAATTTGAAGCGATTTTATATTTTTTTCCATATAAATTATCTTTTCCTTCATTCGGAACTCCCATTCCTGTCGTTTTTTGCGTTTCAATGCCTCCATTTCTGCCCCCTTTTTTTCATACATTTTTTTTCTTTCAGCAAACACCTTATCTGCTCGTGAATTTACTTTTTCAAAGGCTTCATTCAATCCTATTTTCAGTAAATCCCGATGTTCGCGCGTAAGTCGGGTATCAAAAACCTCTTGTTGTAGAGATTTGAGGTACTCTCTTGTTTCCTGAAAATGCTCATTGAAAGCGGCTAATCTTTTTCCGATATCTAACCGCTCTAATAAGGTGTTATAATTTGTTTCAGAAATAAGCCCAAGGTTCTTTTTGTCCTCCGTTTGACGGTCGGAAAGGGTCAAAAACAAGGAATCTAATTTATCGTTGAGTGTTCTCCTCTGGCCATGCAGCAAGCTCGAATCGCGTATCTCTGCCCTCAATAGCTTTAGAATCTCTCTTATTTCTTGGAAAGAAGTAGTAATATTTACCGCTTCTACGAGTTCGTTAATCCTCGCCTCTATGTCCTCATAATTCATTGCGCTAACCTTTTCAAGCACTCCTCTCTCTTCGGCTTGCTTTTGAGTTGCACTATCTACAATGGTATTAATCTGCTGAAACAAATCGTCTCTATGCTGGCGCGAAAGTTCCTGTTCTCTTATCTCATCTTTCAATAAATGCGCATTCTCTTTAATCTCTCTTGAACTCATTCCTGAGCGACTTCTGACAACAAAGTCTTGCAATTGAATTTGTATCTTATGATAATTTGTATTAGTCGTTTGTTGGAATAAAGCCTCTAATTTAGCTTGAATTTCTTTCAACACCTGCCGGAGTTCGTATGCATCCTGATTAGTAAGCCATTCTGTATCTTCCCATTTCCCGCCTTTTTCCATCTTACTAAATAAGTCTTGGGCTTCGCGAATGATGGTTTCAAAATTTTGTAAAAAGAGTTGGTTTTCTTTATTCCACTCTCTCAGAGAAGATATTTTTTTATCGAAGCCCTCAAGTCCGTGCTGAATATCAGTACGATAAGCAGTACTATAATATTGAAAGATATTTTTACGGATTTTACGGACAATACTTTCCGCCTTGTCCAATGGGTCAGGTTTAGGAATAGTTTCAGGATATTCACTTTTTTCCTTGAAGTCCCACCGGATTGTCTCTTTTTTAGGAAAAGTAACCTCTTCTCCGTTTCTCCACTTATCAAATAAATCATTTTTAATCTTCAAAAACGCTTCTTCCTCCATACTTTCAGGCAGAAATACTACTACTTCCAATATTTCAGGCTTAGAACCGGAAGAGGATACTGCCATCAGCAATTTCTGATTACTTGCATTTTTACCCCAAAATACTTCTCTTATCATATTTTTTTTTTTAGACCCCACTACGATTCACGGTCATTAATATCCCGTCTATTGAAAAGCAATATTAGGATAAATTTTACGGATAAACAAAAATCTTATAAAACTTTTTTGTGTGTTCGATATTTATTTCAAAGAAATACATACCCGGGGGAAGTGTAGGCGGAATGCCTATGTTTAGCTTTGTGCCGTAATACTCTGATTGCCAAAACTTGACGATTTTCATATCGGAACTAAATAACCTAAACTTTATATCCGGAATATTTTCCAAAGCATACAACTGAATGGCTTCTCCTGCCCTGACGGGATTGGGATAAAGACTAATATCAGGAAAAACAGGCTCTGTAACAGAGACCGCAACGGAAAGCGTAAAGGTAGTGTCATACGTACAACCTTGTTCATCTGTCAAATATAAAGTATAATCTCCTGCGGTGATATTAAGCAAGGTTTCGCTTGTTTCTCCTGTATTCCATGAGTATTCATAGGGAGGAGAGCCGCCTGTAGTCTCAACGATAATATAACCATCATTAAGCCCGGGTGTTTGAGGGTAAACAGCGGCAGTTACTATGAAAGGGTCGGGCTGCGTAAGCGTTTCTACATAAATTGACACACACCCAAGCCCGTCTGTAATCGCTACAATATAGTTGCCAGCGGGGAGCTGTGATAATAAGCTTGTTGTATCTCCTGTACTCCACGAATAAGAAAACGGGGGAACAGAAGTATTGGTCATATTTATTTGGACGCTACCATCTATACTACCAAAGCAGGTGGGGTCCGTGTCTATCATGTTAGAGACGGGTCCCACCCCTTTTGTCTCAATCGTAACATACTTCATGATAGTACAGCCGATACCATCAGTTACATATACGAAGTGAATGCCCGGATTTAATTGGGTTCCGACTGTACCGACTTGACCATTATCCCAAAGGTAATAAAAAGGAGGGTTTGAGCCATAGCCATATACAATGGCACTTCCTTGATTCAGGGAGTCACACAAAGGTTCTGTAATCCCCATAATCTGGGCCACCACTTTTGGGGTGAGCCAAAGCGGAGGCATTGCAAGGGTATCGGCAAGACTATCCCAAACGGTACCATTATGAAAAAACCATTTTCCGACAAGTGCAAGTGGATATAAACCGGTATTTTGAAGTGTATCCGGAGTTCCTACAAGGGATAGACACCCGCTCGTCCCTCCGGCAATTAAGGAAGAGGGGGGAGTACAAGTATAGGTTATTCCTTGGGGAAGATGAAGCACTCCTGTAATTTTAAACAAATCTATTATAACAGTCTGCCCATTCAATACCGTATCTTTTGGAACTACTACCGTGAGTGTTTTTTCATAAGGAGACCAAAGACAAGCGGGGAGCATTGTATCCGGGTGTACACCGGATTGGGTATATTGAGGGTTGGGGGTACAGTTTTGTGAAAAACCAGAAAAAGCCTGCATTATCACAACGAACATTAGCCATAGCTTTAGAACGTACCTTAAGGATTTTTCTTGATAAAAAACCCTCTTTGCTTGGGTTTTGTAATAGGAGGTATGAAAAGCAGCGTGATATAATTGATGATTCATGGTACCATGGTGTATATTTAGATAACGAATTACCTTCTGAAAGGTCTGTTAAAAATCACACAAAATCCTGCAAGGTATAGCTTGCAGGATTTATAGCACGAATTATGAAAGCTAATGTGGGGATTATGAAAGATTTTGTAAATCATTTTTTCTCAAATCTATTTCGCTTATCTTCATCAATATTATTTTGAGACAATCCTCTACCCTTGTATTCATCAAATAGTTGCTTACACCTGAATCACGCCCGGATTAAAGGGTTTAATCTCTGGATTAAGATTAGCTATTTCTATACCTGTCGCAATCACTTTGCGGGTATCATGCGGGAGGATAATATCATCTACCCAAAGGCGGGAAGCAGCAAAATAAGGAGAGGTTTGTGTATTATACCGCTCGGTTATTTCTGTCAATAGCTTATTTTTCTCTTCGGGGTCAATCATTTTGCCTTTGGCTTCCAAGGCAGAGACTTGGATTTGGAGCAGAGTATTGGCAGCCTGCGCTCCTCCCATAACGGCAATTTGAGCGGTAGGCCACGCAAAAATTAAACGTGGGTCATAGGCTTTCCCACACATTGCATAGTTTCCGGCTCCGTAAGAATTTCCCACTACAATGGTAAATTTAGGCACTACAGAGTTGGCTACAGCATTGACCATTTTGGCTCCATCTTTAATAATTCCTCCTTGCTCTGAGCGGGAGCCTACCATAAATCCGGTTACATCTTGCAAAAACACTAAGGGAATTCTTTTTTGATTACAGTTCATGATAAATCGGGCAGCTTTATCCGCAGAATCGGAATAGATAACTCCGCCAAGCTGCATTTCTCCCTTGGCAGACCTAAGGATTTTGCGTTGATTTGCCACAATCCCGACCGCCCAGCCGTCTATTCTGGCGTAGCCTGTCAAAATGGTTTGCCCATATCCTTCTTTGTATTCGTCCCATGTACCCTCGTCTATTAAACGCAAGATTATTTCCCGCATATCATAGGGCTTTGACCTATCGGCGGGAATAATTCCGGGTATCTCCTTGGGGTCAAACTCCGGCAAAAGTGGCTTTATCCGACTAAACCCCGCAGTAGGCTTACTCCCAAGCATAGAAATAAGGGATTTTATTTTATCTAAGCAAGATTTATCATCTGGCATTTTGTAATCCGTAACTCCGGAGATTGTACTGTGCATCACCGCTCCCCCTAAGGTTTCTTGGTCAACATCTTCTCCAATAGCTGATTTTACAAGGTAAGGTCCGGCAAGAAATACAGAACCATTCCCCTCCACGATAAGGGCTTCATCACTCATGATGGGTAGATAGGCCCCCCCAGCAACGCAAGGTCCCATAATTGCCGCAATTTGGGTAATACCCATACTACTCATCACCGCATTATTTCGGAAGATACGCCCGAAGTGTTCTTTATCCGGGAAAATATCGGCTTGCATCGGAAGAAAAACACCTGCACTATCCACTAAATAGATAATAGGTAGATGATTTTCCATTGCAATTTCCTGCGCCCGAAGGTTCTTTTTACCCGCCATTGGAAACCAAGCTCCCGCTTTTACAGTAGCATCATTAGCGATAATCATACACTGCTTACCGCTAATCGTTCCGATTCCACACACTACCCCTGCCGACGGACAGCCTCCATACTCCTCATACATTCCGTCAGCCGCAAAGGTACCTATTTCAATGAAATGGTCTTTATCATCTATCAAGTAATTAATCCGCTCGCGTGCAGTCCA
>CAUJFT010000421.1 GCA_963169475.1 Bacteroidota bacterium
CTAATTTCAAACGAGTACTTTAGTATTATGTATAATACTAAAATGAAAGAGAAATGACGTATGTAAATTTCCATTCTGTAATGATAGTTGCTTATTTGATATGACATTTTTAAATCATTTTAGTATAAGTATATGAGAGCGAAATATTAAAAGTATAGGACTTACGCAAAACAAAAATAAATTCTTGATAATCAATATTTTATTTTGCTATAAATTTTATTTTAAAGCATTTAAAATGAATTTAGTGCAAAAAAAGTGTGTAAGTCCTAAAAACAAAATAAAAGCCTGATGTATCTTTCGGGCTTTTATTTATTGAGTGAAGTATAGAAAAAACGAATCTATCCGATAATGAGATTCAAATGACTAATTATTGCTTAATTTTAGTGTTATCGGAGTGTTAGAATATCAAAAGGTTCTTTCTGCCTTATCCGGAAGCTCGATAGAGCCGGGTATTCCGAGTAAAGGAAATTCTTTACGGAGGGGATAATATTCAAAATCTTCTGGCATATAGATTCGCCTCAAGTCCGGGTGATTTTTAAATCGGATTCCCATCATATCATAGACTTCTCTTTCGTACCAATCGGCAGAACCCCAAATAGAAACGACTGATTGAAGCATAGGATGGTCTTCCTCTACACGGCAGGAAACCCTTAGGCGCTGTTTTCCTTCTATGTTTACAATATTGTAGGAGACCTCAAACCTTTCCTCGTCTGTATAATAGTCAGAAGCGGTAATATCTACTAGATAATTGAACTCGTATTGTTCTTTGAGCATCTTCAATACTCTAAAAATATGCTCTGTTTTTACGACAATCGTAAGTTCTCCTGCATAGCCTTTAACCTCTCTGATAAACTCATTAAAAGGAGATCCCCCTATTTTATCCAAAAAAGCGTGATTTGACATATCTTTTTAAAATATAGCGATAAATAAAAACTACGGTGCAAAGGTAAAAATCTTTGTATAAAAAACAATTACTGAAAAAAAATATCTGAAATTATTTTTTCCATTTAATCGTACAACCTATAGCCTTAGTGGTTTCCGGTTCGGGCTTTTGCCCTTTTTGAACCGAAGATATGGCATTTTCAAGATACTTTTGCGTAACTGCTCCTGTGTCTTGAGAATTGTCGTCTATTGCTCCTATATATGCCACCTCAAATTCTTTTCCTTGTTTTTTTAGTAGATAAACATGGGGAGTTCTTGTAGCTCCGTATTCCTTCGCAATGGCTTGCGTAGCATCATAAATATACCTAAATGTAAATTTTTTCTCTTTGGCTCTTTTCTTCATCTCTTCAAAAGAATCTTCGGGAACGATTTCAGGGTTATTTGAGTTGATAGCTAAAACAGGAAATCCTAACTTAGAATAAGTATTGTGGAGTGCGATAATGCGGTCTTCGTATGCTACGGAATAAGGGCAGTGGTTACAAGTGAAAATTAGTATTATCCCTTTCTCTTTCTTGTAGTGGTTAAGCGTTATCATCTTCCCGTCCACATTTTCTAATTTAAAATCTACGGCTTTATCTCCGGGTTGTAGTCCGTTTTTTTTCACTTCCGCCCCTTGGCCCAATAAGGACATGACAACAAATAGAAAAATAGAAAATCCAATAAATTGTTTCATTGTTTAGCTTGTATTAATGGTTGGATAACTGAATATAGTTCTTGGTAATTTGAAAAATCCTGCTCATAAAACCGGTGGTGATTCCCTGCGGTATTGATAATGAGTGTAGCCGGAATCGCTCCGGACCAATCAGGAGATACCCTATTAATCCACTCATTTTCATTTTTTTCATTGAGAATAAATAGCTCACTTTCATACCCTTTTTTTTGAACAAATGGCTCTAATGTAGATTCCTTTACGGATAAAAAGTCTACACTAACCAATAAGACCTTTACGCGTTCATGCTTAAGGCTATCGTTGATAGCTTCAAAATAGGGAAGTTCGGCAATACACGGACGGCACCACGTAGCCCAAAAATTGATAGCGTAAGTAGTATCTTTTCCGGTGGCGGTACGGGCGTATAATTCATCGAGCGAAAGTAACCTTACCCTTTGGGTAAAGCCCGCAAACATTGATACTAAAAAAAACAGAGTGAAGATAGCTTGTTTCATTGCCTTAATACAAAATAAGACCGGAAAGGTTTCAAAATATTACCTATTTTCCCATGACAGATACTAAAAACAATTTTGGAGAGTATAATTTAAAAAAAAACGAAAATCCGGAAAGTGGGGTAAATAATTCTAATGTTTTTTCCGGTAATTGTATTAATTTTGTCTCGCTTATAGGTTAAATACCCGTATTTTTGGGGATTCTATGATTCAATTCGTATAAGGTTACTATTTATGAAGCGTTACCGTTGGTTGTTTGTAGTTGCTGGTCTTTTTGTACTATTATTCCTTCTATGGTTTTTCCAAAAGTTGGTAATATATATTGTGCTTGCAATGATTTTATCCCTTATTGGGCGGCCCTTGATAAAGGCATTGCGGTGGATAAAAATTGGAAAGTGGCAATTACCCCGAGGGTTGTGTGCAGGGATTTCGCTCGCTACAATTTATGGATTTCTTACGTTTTTCCTCTTATTTTTCGTTCCGATTCTTGCCGAACAAGTGCAGAATCTTAGTAAGTTAGACGTAAAAAAGATGGTATTGAGTGTAGAGAAGCCGCTCTTTGCTGTAAAAAAACAAGCCGTAAAATATCACTTTTTGAAGAAAGGGCAAACTTTTTGGGACTATGCTCAAGATGAGCTAACCAAGTTTTTTTCGGAATTTGAAATTTCTAATCTGCTTTCGGGGCTTGTGGGCTTTACCGGAGACCTCGTCATTTTGCTTTTTGCCGTTACTTTTATTTCTTTTTTCTTTATGAAAGAAGACAAAATGGTCTTTAATATCGTAATGCAACTGACCCCACCCGGCTATGAAGATAAAATTACGAATATTATGGTTCATTCCAAAAAGTTGCTCTCCCGATACTTCCTAGGATTAATCATTGAGGAGACAATCGTAGGGACACTTGTAGGGCTTGGAATGAAATTTATGGGGATAGAAAATGCCCTTTTAATAGGATTTGTAGCGGGGCTTGTGAATGTGATTCCATACGTAGGACCTATGATAGGGCTTTTATTTGGAATGCTAATGATTATTATTTCCAATATGAATCTTGATTTTTACGAATTTACTGTTCCATTGCTTTTCAAGGCATTTATTTGGTTTAATCTTGTGCATTTATTGGACAATATTCTCATGCAGCCTTTTATCTATTCTAGTAGTGTAAAGGCACACCCGTTAGAAATTTTTATCTTGATTTTAGCAGCGGGTATGGCATTAGGTATTCCGGGGCTATTACTTGCCATACCAACCTATACCCTTATTAGAGTAATAGCAAAAGAGTTTTTGGGTCAGTTTAAAATAATTCAGAATATAACCGGAGGCATTTATTAGCGTTTGCTACAAAAAAACAAAAACCGAATCGCTTAAAGGATTCGGTTTTTGTTTAGAGTTTAATCTCTTCTCCGCGGCTATTCATATACTTTACTCCATTTAGCGGGAGTACAACATCCTCGGAGATTTTAATCCAGATTCTGTACTTTCTTAGCCATTGTATTTGGTAACTATTCCATAATCCTTTTTTTAGATAAGCCGATACATACGGGTGTACATAAATGTGCATACTTTTTTCCTTATTCTGACGGATAAGAAAATCTATAGTATGGATAATTTCATCTACAATCAGAATAGAAGCCTGTATTTTACCGGAGCCATTACAAGTGGGGCAGGTTTCCGTTACTTGTATATCCAACTGCGGGCGAACCCTTTGGCGGGTAATCTGAACTAGTCCAAACTTACTTACGGGGAGAATTGCATGTTTGGCACGGTCAGACTTCATCTGCTCACGTAGGTGGTCTAACAGTAATTTCTTGTTTTCGGGTTTTCGTTGGTCAATAAAATCAATTACGATAATTCCTCCCAAATCTCGAAGTCTAATTTGGCGGGCTATTTCAGAAGCTGCCTCCATATTTACCTTTAATACATTTTCTTCAAGCGTTGCATTATTAAGGTTTTTACTTCCGCTGTTTACGTCAATTACGTGCATTGCCTCTGTATGTTCAATCACGACGTAACTTCCGTTAGGTAAAGATACTATTTTTCCAAAGGACGACTTTATTTGTTTTTCTAGTCCCAAAAAATGAAAGAGGGAGGGCTTGCCTTTGTATATTTTTAATACCTTGAGATAATCCGGCGTATTGGACTGAAGATAATCATGGATATCTTGATATACACTTTCATCATCTACATGGATTGCATCAAACCCTTGACTCAGCATATCCCGAAGGATGCTTGTCGTGCGGTTTTGCTCGCTTAGGACTTTATATGGGGCTTTGGCACTGCTTAGGTTTTGACTCATTGCTTCCCAGCGACTGTGAATCTTTTCTATATCACGCTGTATTGCCTCTTTGTCTCTCCCTTCGGCAGCCGTTCTAACTATAACACCAAAATTAGTGGGTTGTAAGCTATCAGCAAGTTGTTTTAATCTTTTACGCTCTTCTGCGGAGGCTATTTTTTTTGAAACAGACACTACATTAGAAAAAGGAACGAGTACCACATACTGTCCGGGTAGCGAAATTTCACCGGAGAGCCTATGCCCTTTGGTAGAAATAGGTTCTTTCACAATCTGAACCATGATATTCTGTCCGGGTTTTAACACTTCTTCCATCTTTCCGTTTTTATCAATATCCAGTAAGGGAGGAAGCCCGCTGATTAACTTAAGGTTCGTTTTATGGGATTCTTGTATTGTTTTTAAGTATCTAAGTCCTGTTTTTACTTGAGGTCCCAAATCTAAATAATGCAAAAAGGAATCTTTTTCATACCCAATATCTACAAAGGCAGCATTTAGTCCCGGATTAAGTTTTTTGACTTTGGCAAGAAAAATATCTCCTACCGCAAACGCATCTGAAACCTGCTCATGGTGAAGCTCTACAAGGGCTTTGTCCTGTAATATGGCTATTCTTAGCTTATCCTCACTTTTACTTACTACTAACTCATTTAACATGATAAGCAACAATAATACCCCTTTCGCACTATATTCCATGCAAAAGCCTAAATCTCTCCGGCTTCTTACACTTCCTGACAAAAGGGGGCATTTTACATTCAGAATTAACTTTCACGCTCTTCCTTGTTTTTAGTTTATAACAAGGATTGCCGAAACGAAAGCTAAGTTCGAGTCGGCAGTTTCTATTTGTTGTCTTCTCCTTTGATAGGTTCTACACGCTATCAAGGGAGAAGAGTAACCGCACTTATTTCTTCTTTTTATGTCTGTTTTTTCTCAGACGTTTTTTACGCTTGTGTGTAGCAATCTTATGACGTTTTCTTTTTTTACCGCAAGGCATAGTTTTTTACCTTTTAAATTATGGATTTAATAATGATTTTAATTTCTGTTTTAATTCGGCATCAGAGGTGCTTTTTTCTGCTTTTTGCCATAGGCTAATAGCCTCCTCTTTTTTGCCCAATGCTGCTTTGGCTACCCCAAGTTGATACATTGCTTCCCAATTTTGGGGTTCTAACTCAATGACCTTCTCGAAGCGTGCCTCTGCTTTTTCATTCTGTCCGGATACCAAAGAATTTATTCCCATTTCAAACTGCGCTTCTGCATTTTTGGGGTTAATTTCGGTTACTTTTCGGATTCCCAAAATTCCCTTCATCAGGTTTTCTTGACTACCGGAAATTAGATAGGCGCGCCCCTTCGTTAATAGAGCCTTTTCGTTTAGAGAGTCTTTTCGTAGTACTTTTTCAGCGTAGGAAATAGCCTTGGAAATAAACCCACCTGACAATAAAGAATCTTTTGCAATAATCTCCATTTGAGAGGCTTTTAATGCAAATTCGGAGGCATCAAGCATGAGTGCGGGAAGGCTATCCGGCTGCATTTTTCTTTCGGTGTATTTTAGGGCATAATCGAATCGGCGGCGCGAGGCTAAATGTGCTATCAGCGAGTCTAAAACCGCCGTATTTTTATTACCGTCCTTTTCTACTAATGCTATCCACTTATCCGTTTTTTCTTCCGGCGAAAGAGGAGGCAATACCTGAGAACTACCATTGTCGCTACCGGATATTTTTTGACTTTTCCCTCCTATATTTGTTTTGTTTGACAAAAAAAGGATAAAAAGTAAAATTACTCCGAAAACAATGACACTAATTCTTAAAGCGAACCCCCGACTTGATTGCATCTTTTAATTTAATGGGATTAGTCTATATCTCCTGAATTGTCTGCACCTACGGGTGCTGTACGTACTTTTTCCATAAACACTTTTGCTGGCTTAAAGCTTGGAATAGAGTGTTCTGGGATTACGATTGATTGTTTTTTGGAAATGATACGTCCGATTTTCTCTGCTCTTCTTTTTACTACAAAACTTCCAAACCCTCTAACATAAATATTTTCACCAGTGGACAGTTGGTTTTTTACCACAGTGAAAAACGCCTCAAGTGCAGTGGATACATCTGCTTTCTCAAGTCCCGTCTTTTGTGCGATTTCCGCGATTACTTCTGCTTTTGTCACTTTCTTAAATTTTAATTTATTTTTAACGCTTAACTATCATTTTTAAACGGACTGCAAAATTAGTGGTTTATACTGAAACCCCAAAACTTTTTCAAGAATATGCTGCTATTTTTTTGAAAAAATATTGATTATCATCTATTAATGATTTTTCTATACATAAAATATAATGTTATTTTTTTTTCAGTGAAGAACGGAGAGGATTCTATTGATTTTATGCCACTTAATCCGGAAATTATATTGAGTGTGGAGGATAATCTTGTCAAAATTTGGTCAAATTCTGATTAGCTGAAAAAAAAATGATACCTTTGTTCTATGGAACTAATTTTTAATTACATCACGTGGAACGCAGATTTTGCCGCTTTCCATTTTGCTGGTAGAGATTTCCGCTGGTACAGTCTATTGTTTGTGGCAGCAATATGGTTTGCGTATGGAGGAGCTTACCTGATTTTTAAACGTGAGAAAATGGACATCGGACATCTTCAGTCTATATGGCTCTATTCCCTGATAGGGGCAATTGTGGGCGCACGTCTTGGGGAGGTATTATTTTATGAGCCGGAGTTTTATTTCTCTAACCCTTCAGAAATTCCCAAAATATGGAAAGGGGGATTGGCGAGTCATGGTGCCACTTTTGTCATGATTGGGATTATGTGGTTTTATAGTGTGAGGGTAATGAAGATTCCTTTTCCAGCTTTGGGGGATATAATTGGGGGAGGGATTTGCTTGGGTGCAGCTTGTGTTCGCTTTGGAAATTTGATGAACTCGGAGATTGTTGGAAGAGTAACAGATGTACCATGGGCTTTTATTTTCAAGAGAGTAGATGACCTACCGCGGCACCCGATACAATTATACGAGGCATTTACCTACATCATCTTGGGAATTGCACTATTGGTATTATATCCCCGAATGAAGCAAAGAACCGGTTTTCTGGGAGGATTGTTTCTACTTGGAATGTTTGGCTCCCGCTTTATTTTGGAATTTTTCAAGCAAAATAATTCAATGATAACCGAGGGTTTTCCGCTTACGATGGGGCAGCTATTGAGCCTTCCTTTAGCACTAGTGGGGGCTTATTTTGTATTCAGAACATCGCCAAAGACCCCCTAATCCGTTTTTATTATGATTGCCTATATTCAGGGACAAATTGCCGAAAAAACGCCATCTCATGTAACTATAGACTGTGGAGGGGTTGGGTATTTTATCCGGATTTCACTTTATACCTATAATCAAATTCAGGATAAAACACAATTAAAAATTCATACTTATCTTCAGATAAAAGAAGATGCTCATACATTATACGGCTTTGCGGAAATAAAAGAAAAACAATTATTTGAGCTACTGATTAGTGTATCTGGTGTAGGAGCTAACACTGCTCTGATGATTCTTTCGGGGTTATCGCCCCATGAGCTTGGAGAGGCTATTCGTCAGCAAAAAACGCCACTATTGAAGGCAATTAAAGGGATTGGAGCAAAAACGGCGGAGAGGATTATTCTGGAATTAAAGGACAAAATCCCCGCAGAGGGAGGCATGAACCTATCTCCTGCCGAAATGCCGGCTCTGTCTTCCGGTGCAGACCTTTTAAAGAAAGAGTCCATTGCGGCATTAGTGAATATGGGTTTTAATCGTGCGCAAATTGAAACTAAAATTAATGCCTTGCTAAAAGAAAAAGGAGATACGCTTTCTCTCTCTGAAATCATTCGTCTTGCCATGAAAAATTGACAAAACTTATCTAATGCTTACTCATCGCCTGAAATATTTTATCCAAAATCCTCTTTTTATCCTATTATTATGGATGGTTCTAAACTTGTTTCAGGCATATTTCACAGAGCTTTTTCATGATGAAGCCTACTATTGGTTTTATTCCCGAAAATTAGCGTTAGGGTATCAAGACCACCCTCCTGCTATTGCAATGCTGATTGCGTTTGGGTATTCTCTTTTCCAAAATGAATTTGGGGTAAGATTACTAACCGTGGTAATGAATACTATAGCTATTGGGTTATTGTCGCGTATGTCGAATAAAGAAAATCATAGCCTATTTTTTACGGCTTTATTTTCTATGATAGTTACCCATTTTAGTGGATTCCTTGCAGTTCCAGATGCTCCTTTTTTTTTCTTCACTGTTTGTTTTTTTCTGGGGTTAAAGATTTATATAGAATCCGATACACTTCCCGCTTCCGTCTTGTTGGGTATCATTATTGCCGGCTTATTGTATAGCAAATATCATGGAGGAATGCCCGTATTTTTTGCGGTTCTTTCTATGCCAAAAGTGGTTTTTCGAAAATCTTTCTGGATAGTTTTTATGGTTGCACTCTTGCTATATTCTCCTCACCTCTGGTGGATGTATGTCCATGATTTTGGGTCATTGAAATTTCATCTTGTTTATCGAATAAAAGCCCCTTGGGATATTAGCCGTTTATTCAATTACCTAGGAGGATTGCTGCTGATTACTGGACCCTTGACGGGGTGGCTGTTTTTGTATTCTGCCGGAAAGTACAAAGTAAAAAATGAATGGGAGAATGCACTTAAATATTGCTTTGTGGGAATCCTTTTTTTTCTGCTTCTGTTGAGTTTTCAAACGCATATTGAAGCCAATTGGGCGGCTTCGGCTTTGGTACCAATGATTTTATTAGCCTATAAATATCTATATGAAAAGCCGAATTTGCAACGTTGGTTGAGAGTACTTGCATTTCCTTCCTTTGGGTTGATTGTGATAGTAAGAGTTTTTCTAATATGGAACTTTTTACCTGCCGGCTTCTCTTTTCCTACAGAGTTTCATGGCTGGAAAAAATGGGCAAAAGAGGTAGAAGTATTGTCAGAAGGGAATCCTGTTGTATTTAGCAATTCGTACCAACTCCCTTCAAAATATATGTTTTATTCTGGAAAAAAAGCGTGGGCGGCTTCTAACCTGATGTATCATCGCACACAATTTGATTTTTCGGATTCGGAAGTCTCTATTCAGGGTAAAAAAGTTTTGTACTATATCCGGTGGAATAAACACGGAGTAACTCCTTATCACGCAAGCAATGGTTACTCCTTTTACTATAAATGGATAGAGAATTACCGCTCTTATAGCAAGGTTTCGCTTTACCCGCAAATAAAAGAGACTACTTTTCGAGCAGGTACTCAAAACAATATCAAGGTGCTACTTAAAAATG
>CAUJFT010000422.1 GCA_963169475.1 Bacteroidota bacterium
CGGGGAGTGTCTCTCAATATGATTTTGCGCCGAATAATCTTAGCTTGGAATACGGGATTGAGACCCAGATGAAAACATTTCCCCTACCGCGCTTTAAACCGAATCATACTTTGCTAAGAAACTCATTATCTATGGATTTGGAAGCACTTGCTGAGCCTTCTGCCGGCAGAGTTACTACCCAGAATGAACCGCTTTATACCACAAAAAAGGCTACTGCCTCTCTTATACAGCTCTATTTAGCACGCTATTGGAACTATTATTTGAACCTTCCTTCGATTCCCGTTGTAAACAAACCCGAAGTTTATACCCGTTTTTGTGATACTGCGACAGTGAGTGGGAAGCTATTACTAAACGCAAAATCTAACCCGGGTTTACCCGTTTCCACTACGGTATTCCAAAAAGGGAACTTTGCAAAACAATATCAAAAAAATGCACTCCAACCTACTTGTGGGACCGGTGGCTATTATTTGTGTGATGGTAATGCTCCACTTATAGAAAAAGGGCAAAGATATGCTTTCAGTCCGCTTGCGCCAGATGCAGGATTTTCGGAAGAAGGTCTTTTTTATAAAAATGCGTTGATTAAGATCAAACCCTTCCTAAACAGACCGATTGATTTATTTATTAGCAATGGAGAAATGATAGCGGGAATCGCTTCTGAACCTACGGATAAAGACCCCGAAGGAAATGGTGGATTGCTCAAAAAAGACCCCGAAGTAGTGAAGGATTATCAAAAATGGTTTCCTTCGGGATTTCCTAAAAATTGGTACACATATGAAACAGAAAAGCGATTTAAGCGGTATTACTCCTTATACAGAGATGCATTTCTCAAGTCCGGAGACCCTGAACTTGGCGGTTTGATTTCTCCTCAATCTAAATTTATTCAGTATCAAATTGGGGGAGATTGGCAAAATTATAGAATGTACTACCCCTTAGCCCGCCAAGTAATGACCCCTTTTAATGGTAAATACTATGCTACAGAGAATTTTTATCCTTTTTATCCCAAATACTGGGGAGAATTTTCGGCGGGTAATATCAATAGTACCGGGAGAATGCGCAAGTCATTGGCAACCACATTAGCAGCAGGGGACAAGTTTTATTCTCCTTTTATTGACCCTTACCCTTACACTTCTCCGGCTTGGGAAGAGGGTACAAAAACGAATCAGGTTAATGAAAGTGGCTATGCTCCGGCACAGTGGTTAGGCTTATTAAAATACCTTGCGGTAACGGGGGCGGAGTTTTTCCACAATTTTTATTACCGACAATGTCCGGATAAGGGTGTTGGCTGTAGAGAACATGGAAATCGCTATCTATGGATGACAACTACTCCGGCTTATGTTCAGGCAATTACCTCAAGATATGAATCTATATTTAAAAATGGGAACATTCTTGAAGGAGAAAATCCTTTTAAAACCGCCAAATATCCTGCGGATTATAAATATACCTTTCATGCAAAAGATGATAGGATTCTTGTGGGGGTAAGGAAATCAGGAAATGTATATGTGATTGTAGGGAATATTAATCCGCTATCTAATATACAAGGAAATACTCCGGAGGAGGGGGTGGCAGAAATTAATCTTGAAGGGGAAACCATTATATTTGGGGTCAGAAGGCAAGGAAGCGTCTATATTTATGATAAATCAGTTTCTCCCCCTGCTTTCTATCAGTTAGACGGGTGGCATGAAGGGACACACCCTTATTATTGGACGAAAAACTTTATACTCGAAGCAGAATTGTATGATAATCCCCAGCCGGAATTTCCTATAAAAACCGAAAATCTTATCGTTTCAGCTAAGCAAGTAGATGCTCGAAATACGCTTAGTTTTATTACACTAAATTCGGGAGGCAGCGAAGCGACTTACCACTTTCAACCTAATGTGAATGGCAACAAGAAATACAGAATGGAGGTTAAGGCACGGGTACTCTCGGGTAGCGGTAACCTTGAAATCCGACTTGACGGAGCCAAGAAAGGGAATATTAGCGTGAGTAGTCAAAATTGGCAAACAATTAGCCTCCCCCAATCTTTTAGTGAAGTAGCTCTTAATCAGGAACATAAAATCGCAATAAAAGCAATAGGAACTACAATTCAAGTAGAGGTTATTCGGCTCATTGCGGAATAAGTTTTTGAGAAAAGATTATTTGATTTTTCCAATTAAATCATATTCCATTGCGTCTTGAATGGTAACCTCATAAAACGCCCCGATTTTTAGCCCTTTGGCGTGAATAATTACTTCATTATCCACCTCTGGGGAATCACCTTCTGTTCTTCCTACGAAATACTTATTCTCCTTACGGTCTATAATCGTTTTAAACGTTTTACCTACCTTAGCACGGTTATTCGCAAAAGAAATCTCTTGTTGAATTTCCATAATGTCCTCTTTACGATTTTCTTTTTCTTCCTCTGAAAGGGCATCTTCATACTGGTGGGCGTAGGTATTTTCTTCGTGTGAATAAGTAAATACTCCCAATCTATCAAACTTTTGCTGCCTTACAAATTCTTTTAAGGCTTCATGGTCGTCTTGGGTTTCGCCGGGGTGTCCCACAAGCATAGTGGTTCTAAGCGTAATACCCGGCACTTCTTCTCTGATTTGCTGCATCAAATCTTCTGTTCGCTTACGATTAATGCCCCTTCTCATTACTTTAAGGACATTGTCCGAAATATGCTGAAGAGGAATATCTAGGTAATTACAGATATTTTCCCGTTCTCTCATTGTTTTGAGAATCTCTACCGGAAAACCAGAGGGATAAGCATAATGCAAGCGAATCCATTCCAAACCTTTTACGTCTGCAAGGCGATTCAGGAGTTCATCTAATTTACGCGCTCCATATAAGTCTATTCCATAATAGGTAAGGTCTTGAGCTATCAACATCACCTCTTTTACGCCTTTTTTTACGAGGAAATCGGCTTCTTCTACTAAAAAATCAATGGAGCGAGAAACATTTTTACCGCGCATAAGCGGGATAGCGCAGAAGCTACACGGACGATTGCAGCCTTCAGCAATTTTTAAGTAGGCATAATGACTATCAGTAGTAAGCACCCTCTCCCCTACTAACTCTTTTTTGTAGTCTGCTCCTAAGGTCTTGACGAGTTCGGGCATGTCCATGGTACCAAAAAAGCCATCTACCTCCGGCATTTCTGCAATCAAATCCGCTTTATAACGTTGCGACAGACAACCCGTAACATATAATTTCCCAATTTGTCCATCTTCTTTTTTATCAATATACTCCAGAATTGTATTAACAGACTCCTCCTTAGCTCTATCTATGAAACCACAAGTATTAATCACCACGATTCCGGCTTTGCTTTTTTCTTCTTCGTGAGAAGCCAAAATATTATTTCCTCTTAATTGAGAAAGTAGAACTTCGGAATCCACCAAATTTTTGGAGCATCCTAATGTGATGATATTAACCGAAGCAGGGTTATATTTATGTGGTTTTGTTTTCATCTTTAAATAACTATTACAAAAAAATGGAAAGATGGAAACAGTTACGTAACCATCTTCCCGCTGCAAAATTACATTTTTTTTTACAAAA
>CAUJFT010000423.1 GCA_963169475.1 Bacteroidota bacterium
GCCCTTCGCTCTTTCCTTCTAAGTTTTTGTCGTCTACCTGAAAGTGTTCAGAAAATATACTCTTTTTGTTTTCGGCTCTGACTCCTGTGTATAGATTGGGCTTCCAGCCATTTTGGGCAAGGACTATGGTATGGGGGAATATAATTCCAAACAAGAATAAAAATGTGGTGGCTTTTAGAATAGAATTTTTCATACGGGGAAAAATTAATAATCTGGTAACGCTATTTTTGTTATACTTAGATGTATTGACAAAAATCATACCTAATTTAATTTCAAACTAAAACAACTACGCAAAATTACACAAAATATTTCTTTATAGCAATAAATAATCAGAAATAAATTTACTTTTTAGCATTTTAATCCAATCTTATCGTCCTATAAGACATCTGGTGCTAAAATAAGTATAAATGTATCTTTTTAGGGACAATCACTACCAAAAAATAATACGCACGAGCAATCCTTACATTTCTATTGATTTAGCTCACTAAAGGAATGAGTAGCTATTTTATGACCTCAAAACGTAGGAGAAAGCCTTGCTTTTTTCTCAATTCCTAAGTATATTGATGGGAAAATGATTATGTGTTTTATATTTTTTGAGAAAAAGTCCGGATTAGATTTTCTCATTTTCTTTCATAAACCAAAAAACTTATTCTCATAAATTTCGTTATATAATGCTTAAAAAATCGTATTTTGAAGTTTTGTGCCTTTGTACATATACAAATAATCTCGGATTTACTATGAGTCTTCTGTGCTTTCCCGTTCAACAATTATTCTGTAAAAAAAATATTGCGGTTTCAGACAAAATATCTGCATCTGTTCATACAAAGGTTTACACAAAAATTCATGACCTCCCCGCAGAAATATGGGACAACTTGTTGCAATCCAAGCACTATTATCTAAATCGCAACTACCTCACTGCCTTAGAAGCAGCCGCTTCAGACAAGTCCGGTTTTCGCTATCTATTAATCTATCAAGGAGAGCAGCCTATAATGGTAGTATATTGTCAGATTATCCCTTTTGATGTTCGAAAAACGGGAAGCTACACCCAAACCACCGAAGAGGACAATACTTTTTCTCTCAAAAATATGGCTTACGCCGCATTTAATGGGATAAAGTCTCGCATAAAGGTAAATCTTCTTGTGTGTGGTAATTTATATCTCTCCGGAGAGTATGCTTTTGCCCGCCACCCAACGCTTTCCGAAAAAACCGCATATCAGTATTTAATCCAAGCACTTACCTATCTATCAAAAAATGATACCGTAAAAATATCGGCAATTCTACTCAAAGACTTTTATAAGGAAGCGGGGCACCCCGTTGAGGTTTTTGAAGAGGGCAGGTATCACCTTTTCCATGCCGACCCTATTATGAAAATGAATCTTCCGATTGAGTGGAAGCAATTTGAGGATTACTCCAGCGGATTGTCGTCCAAATATCGGCAGCGCATGAAGTCAGCATATAAAAAAAGCCAACTCCTCACTACAAAGTCGCTTACCCTCGAAGAAATTATCTCCCTCAATGACCAGCTTTTTCCTTTATTTGAAAATGTAGTACGAAAATCTTCCTTTAACCTTAAAGATACCCCAAAAAATTACTTCATCGAACTAAAAAGACAACTCCAAGAAGATATAATCTTTACTGCCTATTATGACAATGAAGCACTTGTAGGATTTAAGACAGTTATCCGTGCAGGCGACCACTTAGAAGCCCACTTTCTTGGATATATGGACGAACAAAATCATCATTACAAAATGTATTTACGAATGCTGTATGATATGATAAAAACCGGTATAGAAGAAGGCTTTCGGGAAATTTCATTCGGAAGAACCGCTATGGAAATCAAAACAACCGTAGGAGCCGTTCCGCACCCAGCTAATTTATACCTTAAATTAACCAATCCCGTTTTCAATCGGTTAGGGAAATCCGTCATTGAGAATATCCGTCAAGAAAGCTTTGTGCCGCGCCATCCTTTTAAGGGGCAGGAACATCTCGAAACCCGAATCGCTGAAGCAGAGTAAAATAACAACCTATTTTTCAAGGTAGAATATCGTGTATAAAAATGGGCGAAAAATCCCTATATTTCGGGGTTATTTTTTATACTTATGGTACGAAAAATATACATAAAACACTGATTATCAACAAAAGAAAGTAAATATTTTTTTTCATTCTTTCTCCTAAAAATATAACCTATTTTTATTATTTTCGTATAACCATTATATAAAACAACTCCTTAAAATCATTCAGCGTATGAAAGCAGTAATGAAAAACGTGTTACAGGCGGCTGTAACACATCAGGCTGTGTGTAGCGTAAAATTGAGGCACGAACCTTCTACTCGTCGCTTGCATCCGTATGGTTTATTACAAAATCCGGGAGGGAAACACATGTTAATCTGTTGGCAGGAAGAAGGTCATTCGGCAAGTCAAAAACTTCCGAATTTCAGAACGCTGCCTATTGATGAGGTTTCCAGCCTTGAAATCACTACGGATAGTTTTGAAATTCACCAAAAATTCAATCCGACAAGCAAGATGTACAAAGGGTGGGAATTTCACCTGAAGAAATAATGGAGTAATTTTTTTTTATTATTGCCTGTTAATCACAGGATTTCACATGATGAATAGCCGGAGCATATTTACCCTCCGGCTTTTTTTTATGGAAAGTACCCTGAACGTTTATTGACAGATTATTTACAAATAAAGAGGATTTTAAGGTAGTTTTATGAACAAAAAGAAGCAAGTATTTGTTTATCCGCTATCATTCTCAACCCCCAAAACAAAAATATGAGTGTAACGCCTTATAACAACGAGGTTTCAAAAAAAAAGCAGGTAACGGCAATGTTTGACAACATTGCACCGACTTATGATAAGCTAAATCGTATAATGTCTATTGGGATAGATATTTCGTGGAGAAAGAAGGCAATTAGAATGTTGAAGAAATATAACCCGCGTATTATTGCAGACATTGCAACCGGAACCGGAGATTTTGCGGTAGAGGCATTAGCCCTTAATCCTGAAAAAGTCATAGGGATTGATATTTCTCCGGGAATGTTGGAAATAGGCAAGCAAAAAATGGAAAGGCTCAACCTCTCTAATCAAATAGAGATGAGACTCGGGGACTCGGAGCGTCTTGTATTGGAAGATAATACAATGGATGCGGTTACGGTAGGTTTTGGGGTAAGAAACTTTGAAGACCTAAAAAAAGGCATGAGCGAAATACTCAGGGTGCTTCGCCCGGGTGGTGCTGTGGCAATTCTTGAACCTTCTTTCCCTACGCGTTTTCCGCTAAAACAATTATTCAATATTCATTTTAATATTATTACGCCTTTCATTGGGAAAATAATATCCGGAGATAATTCAGCGTATAAATACCTGCCGGAGTCGGTAGGTGCTTTTCCTAACGGACAGAAGTTTCTTGATATTTGTAAAGAAGTAGGGTTTGTCAATGGGGTTTATATTCCCTTGACGTTTGGCATTTGTTCTTTGTATATCATAGAAAAACCCTTGTAATCCAGATTTATCTCAAGATTATCATGATATTTGTAGAGGGTTGATTATGTTGGTTATCAGGGATTTTTTTAATTATCCTTATGAGGGTTTTCGCCCGTAAGGTTGTATTGTTGATTGAGAGGTCTCCCCTTTTCTCTCCTCCTCTATTTCCGACAATGATTAGGTGCATTTTTCCTCTTTCCAATCAGAAGCCTGCCCGGTCTGCATCAGGTCTTCAATGATAAGCTGGAGTTAGGCAAGACACTACGACCTTCCTTGGTCTGAAAAATCAATTTCGTCTGTTTCGTTTCTTTCATTTAATACTCCATCAGATAAATTTTGTTTTAATCCGATTCGCGATAAAATTTGGACTTCTATTGAATCCTTTGTTCGGAGAAACGCTTTTTATCGGCGCAAGAATCGGGAAACAAAATTTCATATTTATTTATGGTACTTCACCTTCACCCGACATGACGGAAACGCGTTGCCTTCTGCCTTCATGATAATTCTTAACGCGCTTACGCTATTAACCATTACCCTTTTGCCAATATCTCCCAATAAAGCTGTATATTCGCCCTCAAAACTATGTGATAGAATGAATAGAAAATCTTTTTTAAAAAATAGCCTGATTATCGGCACGGGAGTAGCGGCGGTGGGTACAGAGGCATGTAGCCTTTTTGATGAAAAAGAAATGAAGGTTTGTATGGAGACAGAATTGAAGGAGAACGAATATCTTATGAAGACTTTTAATCGTAAGGATATTTTTCTTACTTATATAGACGGGCAACTGACGATTTTTAGCCTAATTTGCCGGCATAAAAGATGTACCGTGAAGTATAATACCACGAAATCACAATTTATTTGTCCTTGCCATGACGGGATTTATGATAGGAGCGGCAAAGTGGTTTCGGGTCCGCCTCCGGGTCCGCTTCGGAAGTTCAAGCACGAAATCCGAAATGGTGAAATATGGGTAATCAATGAATGGGTAGGAAGCTAAAAATAGATGATTTAGGCTTAATGAGCATGGTTCTGATGTCCCGAACCGCTAATCTATTATTTGCTCCCTCCGATTATGTTATCTTGAAACAACAAATCTAATCAATCTCAAAGCATGAAAAATATAGGTTGGATTATACTTCTCTTGGGTGCAGGGCTAATGCTTTACTCATTGGAATATTATTTTGATTTTTTTCACTATACAGATGAGGCGTGGATGCGCAAAAAGGGGTTACCCGGCGTGGAAGATATGTTTTTTCGGAAGGATATAGACTTCTGGTTGCAAAAAAGGAATAAAGTGAATGATCCTATATGGAGTACAGCCTTGTATCTTCATATCATCGGGAGCCTATTGCCGATATTGATAGGTCCTTTTCAATTTTGGGATACATTCAGGGAAAGATGGATGAAAACGCATCGTAGTTTGGGGAAAATATATGTTTTTTTCATTCTTGGATTAGGAGTTCCTACAGGATACTACATGGCATTATTTGCCAATGGAGGCTTATGGGCAGTGATAGCCTTTTTGTTGCTCTCTTCTTTGTGGTTAGGTACTACTCTTTATGCTTACCTCAACGCCAGAAAGGGAGCAATCGAATTGCATCAGGAATGGATGATACGTAGTTATGCAGTAACATTTGCTGCCGTTACGCTTCGATTATGGACAGATATCCTCCCCAGCGATTTTGGAGTTTCTCATAAAGATACGATTGTACTTGCGGCTTGGCTTGCTTGGATTCCAAATCTAATCGTAGCCGAATCGATAATCCGGTGGAGAGCGATTAGGGCTTTTTTTCAAAAATAAGTACCACCGCATGAGCTACCATGCTTTCCTCACGCCCCGGCGCATCGCATTTTTCATTTGTGGTAGCTTTAATAGAAATATTCTCTATAGAAGTCTCTAAAATCTCTGCAATGATTTGCTGCATAGCCGGAATATGAGGATTGATTTTGGGTTTTTCGGCAATTATCGTTACATCTATATTTCCCAACAAATATCCTTTTTCTTTGACTAAACGATAGCTCTCTTTGAGCAGTATTTTACTATCTATCCCTTTGTATCTTGCATCAGTATCTGAAAAATGAAACCCTATGTCCCTAAGATTTGCCGCTCCGAGTAAGGCATCACAAATAGAGTGTAGTAAAACATCTGCATCAGAATGCCCCAGCAAACCGGTTTTATGAGGAATCTCTACCCCACCCAAAATTAACTTTCTATCTGGCACTAACCGATGCGTATCATATCCAAAACCAATTCTAAACATAGCTTAGTCCAATAAAATTATAATATTTCTGATTACAAAAGTAATATTTTTTTCTTATTACAACTGTTTTTTAGTTATTGGAATAAATTAAAATCAAAGATATATTTATACAATCATGGAATCAAGTAATCAATCGCCATTTGCCCCTATATTCTGCAATGATTAGTTTGGGCAAACTAAGTAGTGAACAATAAAACTAAGCAATTAATAATCAATATGTTATCAAATGAATATTTTCTTCTTTTTTTACCTACTCATACTTACTAGTTTACCGCCGTATTACTTATTGAGAAAAATAAAACAAATCAAAGGACTTGGCAGTATTTTTGTGATTATAGCTATTGGTAGTATAGGCTTGTGGCGTATTTGCCTAAGAAAGAATCTCTTTTGTAGAATGGGCTAACCGCTAAAATTGTTTTCTTTACTGAATATAAATTTCAATCACAGACTAAAATAGAATGATTACTTTTTTTGTAGAAAAACATATTATCCTATAACTTAGCGGCGGAATCATCATCAATGGTAGGGAATCCAGATTATGTGTAAAAAAACAATATTTTTTTTCGTTATATTTTACTTTGCATCGTTTTGGAATGGTGTGTTTGGACAGAATCCGGATACCCTGAAAATAATCAGTGCGGATACTGTTAGTTTTTCTGCTTTACCAACTCCTGCGATTAGAGATACGCTAAAAATTTTTCTGGATAGTCTTTCAGAAGTGCGATTTACAGCCTTAGATTCAGTCGGGTGCGCCCCACTTACTGTCCGTTTTGTTAATCAATTTAACGACCCGCTCAGTCGTTTTATTTGGGAATTTGGAGACGGGGAAACCGCTACCTTGGAAAACCCTCAACATACTTACCTAAAACCCGGCATTTACTCCGTGAAACAAAGAATATATGTTGGGAAGGACTCCTTAGTCGGAATAAAAGAAGATTTTATCCATGTATATTCGCCTATATTACCGAACTTTTCCGCACCAGAAACTTGTATTTGTGAGAACCCCGCAACGGTAAATTTCCTGAACTTATCTCGTGCGGCAGAAAACTACCATTGGCATTTTCCGGGGGGAGACCCTGCTACTTATGAGGGATTTGTGCCTCCGGATATCCGGTACGATACTCCGGGTAGTTATGCTGTAACTTTAGTTACGTCCAACGGTGTTGGGTGTATGGATACGCTGACACGCCCCGACTTTATACAAGCGGGCAGCAAAATTGCTTGGGGTACTACTACTGCCAAACAATCTGCTTGTCCTCCGTTTGCGGTGATGTTCAGGGATAGCACGAAAGGGTGTATTGCTAAATGGGATTGGAACTTTGGAGACGGCACCAAGCATTCCGGAATGAAAGACCCTATTCACATTTATGATAAGCCGGGTGTTTATGATTTTTCATTAATCTTAACCTTCAAAGTCGGGTGTAGTGATTCTCTTGTCCAAAAATCTTACATCACTGTGGGGGGACAAAATCTCAATGCCTCTATTTCTAAGAAAACGGTGTGTCAATACGAAACGATAACTTTTACTATCTCTGCCAACGGGTATGTAATCATAGAGCCAGAAGAGGGAGCAATGAAAATGATAGGGAATATAAGAGATACTGGAGAAGTAAATATTTTTTATCAATATAAAACTGCTGGAGTTCATTTCCCTGTTTTTACCGTAATTGACTCTGGTGGCTGTATTTCTCAGATACCTTTTAGGGATTCGGTGGTGGTACACCCCGCGCCGCGCCTCACTTTTGTGGCAGAACCTGGGTTCGGCTTATCTCCCCTAAAAACTACATTATCTCCATCAGTAACCGCTAGCGACTCTATAATACGTTTTATCTGGTTAGTAGAAGATAAAGGAGATATTGTGGTGGTAGCGGCAGAAAGAACTCCCACTTTGACCATAGACCATATAGGGCGGTTAGACGTAAGGTGTATTACAGAGAATCAATGGGGTTGCACAGATACTTTTACAAGAAAAGAACTAATTGCGATATACGGGTCTCCATTTTTAGGAGCAGGAAACCCAGACCCGATAGCCAATTTTAGCAATCACCCCGATGGAGGTATCAATATCCAGTTAATTACTCAAAGTAAAGAAACGTTTGAGATAATAGTTACAAATGTAGAAGGGAGTCTTGTTTTCAAAGACAATATTCTTACAGAAGGAGGTACCAAAATCTATACTTTACCGATACTTTCGTTGGGTATTGGAGTATATTCCATAGAATTAACCAGCCCGTCTGGCTGGAAAAAGGAAGTTAGTTTTGAAAAAAGGTAAATACTATTAAAACATCAACAGCCGAAATCTCCTGACTTCGACTGTTGCATTACTGTTTAACCTGATGTTTAATGTTCTCGTTCTTTATGATTGTTTTCTCAATTTTAGTTTACTCATTACATTTTGCGCTACACATTTACCCTCATTCAGTCCGTTTTCAATGGCTTCTCTATAATGAATCCCTCCATAAAGCCTGGAAATGGCTGCTTCATCAGCCGCTTCGTAAAAGGAAGAAAAGGTTCTGGGCTGGATTCCTAAAAATATATTTGAACTGTCTGTAAAGGTACGATTACCCCATACTTGGGTTAATGCTTCTGAAATCGCACCAGAGCTTACAGAGTGTCCGGAGGTATATTCAGGAAAAGGAGGAGTACTCAACATAGGAGACCACAAGGGGTCAATGTTTTCCCTAATGTAGGTAATCGGGCGAAGAAGGTTTACATTATACTTACAATTCCAACAAGAGATAAAAGCATCTGCGGCAGAAACGCCCGCCAATACATAGACTTCGGCAGCATCTCCAAGGTCTGAATCATCATTCATAATAATCTGCCCGGCAATACGAAGCCAATGGCCAGACGGAGTAGGCGTAGCCCCTGCCCCGTCTGCCCACCACCTTACAAAATCAGCTTGGTCAGGAGTTCGGTTTAAGCTGGCAGTATAAACCTCCATAGCACTTTCGTAAAAGGAAGAAGAGGAAGAAGTACTATAAGGTAAGTTAGTAGGAATAAAACATTGATTGGGAGTAGAAAGTGCGAAGGGGCGTAAAGTACCCCAAAAAGGCTCTTGTGGGATAAGATTCACATTGTCGGTTGGTTCCCAAAAAGCAGGGTTGACGGAACGGGAGGGGACGGTGTAAGACATAAAACGGGTTTGGTCAAAATTATCGGCACTTATCCATTGTTTTAATCCATTGCCGATGGCTGTACCTAAAGCGAGAGAGTTTTGAAAAACTGAATTAGAAATTTCGGAACTAGATTCAGAAGCGATAAGCGTATGAAGAGAATCTAACTTGTGAGTGGTAGAAGGTTTGGGGTTAGTAAAAAGGTGTTTGGTTACTTGGAAAATAGCCTCATTGGCTACTTCTCTGAAGTCATAAGCCTTCTTTTTGTTTCTTTTCGGGAGGCTATAAAGCCCGTTTAGTTGGTTTACTAATGACTGGTTGCGGGGCATACCTGGTACTACTGCTTCATACAATGCAACACTAGTATAGGCATAAATCCTAGAGGCTTGCGGGGGATTTTTCCCCTCCGACTTGGTTATATCTAACACTAAATCCATCCACCTTACCGCAATATCAGCATGATAACGGCGTGTGGGTTTTTCCTCAGCAGGAAACTCGTCCGCTAAGGTTGCCTCGCGCTGACACCCAGAAAGCACAGACGTTAATACAATAAGAACTAATAAATAGAATCTGTAATTATTTATCCTCATATCATTAAAAATTTAAATAATTTCATGTAAGATTTAATTAATAATACAAATATAACTGCTTTTTTAATAATGTCAATACTTGATATTAATTTTTTTTGATTTTTATATAAACAAAAGATACATTATTAGTATTATATATTTATTATTAATATACAATATTTATACTAATTATAGTTTTAACACAAAATAAAAAAAACAATAAACTAATTATCAAATATATAATATGATTACATTCACATAAATCACTTATTATATATACCGTACTATCCAAAAACTGCATTTATGATATATTTTAAAAAAAATATAAAAAATAGAATTATAAAACAAACATTGGACTTATGGTCTATTTGTATAGCAATATATGAAAAGGTTATTCAATATTTTCCTCTCAAAAGTTAAGTAAGGAAATAAAATAAAAGAAATAAAAACCTAAAAAATAAAATGTAAGAAATAAAGAAAAGTTCAATTTATCCCAAGATTAGGGAGGGGATAATCTTGGGCTTCACCTAACGTGAGGGAGGGGATTACTTTATTTAACTATCATAAAATATAAAAAATAGGGGTAGATTGGTAATCTCAATAGTTTTTAGTGTGTTTGTCTTAGTATTCTCTGTAATTGATGCGAAGATATAAAAAAATATAGTAATTTCGCCTCCGATAAAAAATAAGGTGTACAATTCAATCTTAAATTAGTAAAGTGAGTAGATTTTGGTTTCCTTATTTGTAGGGATTTGCAAGATTGGTGAGGATTTATTGTTTTAATAATGAAGAATTTTTGCCTGTCCTTTTTTGCAAGCCCATTTATAGTCGACATATACATTATAATAATATAGGTTTTTATCATGCGTAATCCTAAACACATTGCTATAGCCGGAAATATTGGTGCCGGTAAAACAACACTTGTAAAAAAACTATCTGCTCAATTTGGTTGGGAGGCTCATTTTGAGTCGGTAGAGGACAATCCCTATCTTGAAGATTTTTATGGAGATATGAAACAGTGGTCTTTTCCGCTACAAATTCATTTTCTACATAGCCGTTTTAATCAAGTATTAAAAATATTAGAAAGCGATAAGACCATCATACAAGATAGAACTATCTACGAAGATGCTTATATCTTTGCCAAAAACCTTCATGAATCCGGATTTATGGAAACAAGAGACTTTGAGAACTATTTTAGTTTATTTCAGACGATGTCCCGTCAGGTTTCAGCTCCAGACCTCCTTATCTATCTTAGAGCCTCTATCCCGACTCTCATAGCGCATATCTCTAAAAGGGGAAGAGAGTATGAAAGCAGCATAAGTATCAAATATTTGGAAGACCTGAACGAACAGTATGAGGCTT
>CAUJFT010000424.1 GCA_963169475.1 Bacteroidota bacterium
GCGACTAATTGTATCAATTTCTTTTTGATATTCCAACACTCGACCATTGGTTGACCTAAACATATCTGCATCAAAAGATTCGCCAAATCTTTTTGCTGCCTTATCCACCTCTTTTTGAATCTTATCGGCCACTTTGTCCAAATAATTTTCAATTAGTACGTCGGCTCTAAAACGCTTCTTACTGTCTTTATTATCCAGCATCGGATCATTAAAAGCATCCACGTGACCACTTGCTTTCCATATAAGTGGGTGCATAAATATGCCACTGTCGATACCTACTATATTATCATGCAACATTGTCATTTATTGCCACCAATACTGCTTCAAGTTATTTTTAAGTTCGACACCTAAGGGACCGTAATCATAGACAGCACTTAAGCCATCATAAATTTCACTGGAAGGATAAATAAAACCGTATTCTTTAGCGTATGAAACAATGCGTTTAAAGTCATCCTGT
The DNA here is from genome assembly GCA_963169475.1 of Bacteroidota bacterium. Taxonomy (GTDB): domain Bacteria; phylum Bacteroidota; class Bacteroidia; order J057; family J057; genus JAAFHL01. The sequence continues at coordinate 458 of CAUJFT010000424.1, forward strand.
TGCTGGGCCATAATATATTAAGGTTAAATGATTTTTTAAATAAGCCGCAAATGTACGGATAAATTTCATGAATTGTCGCCATTGGCAAAAAATCAAAATAATCCCAAATTCCGCATTAGACAAATACGGAATCGATGTACGACTCGTAATCAATGGTTTACAGAAACCATTGAAACGATTCGTACATCGGGATTAACCCTCATAATCAGCACTATACGGTTTTTCAAAACCTTTACTGCTGAATTCGGGATAATATTTGGCTTTATCCAGTAATCAATGCCACCATAATCAGATAATTTCAATAATGAGCATCTAATACCGAAAGGATATTTGCAATAGACCATTTGCATTCTGATTAACGTTAGATCTGGATATTGATTATCAATCAGTTGTAAATTTTCGTTGGCGAAAAAACTCAACTGTTTTTCATGGTAGGGGGGAATGTGCATAACCTTGCGTGACATTGTGGTAAAAAGTTTGGACACAGAGATTTCTATGTTAAAAAACAAATATTTTTTTTCATTTTAATAGAAAAACTTCTTGAGGCAGATAAGGTGTTTTACGACTTATAACTGCCATAATCCTGTGAACAAGTTTATTTCTAACTGCATTAAGTACACTCATTTTATTTTTCCCTTCTTCAACTTTTCGTTTAAAATAGGTTTTTAATTGTGGGTTAGATTTGATAGCAGCCATTGCTGCCATATGTAGTAATCGTTTTATATTTTTATTGGCCATCTTGGATACTCTAGCCCTTTTCACAATTTTACCTGATTCGTTTTTAAAAGGTGCAACACCTGCATAACAAGCAAGATGATTGGCATTATCGAATCTAGTAAAATTATCGGTAGTAATTATTAGGTGAATTGCACATTGTTTACCTATGCCGGGAATGGAAACTAATAGGTTTCTTGTCTCCTTAATCTCATCATCTTGATCTATCAAGGTCTCAATCAAGGCTTCTATTTTTTTTATAGACTTGGTTAAGGTACGTAAAGTAGCTCTATACGTTTTGCTGAGTATTTTGTACTCAAAATTATCATGGGTTTCAGCTTCTTTTAATTGATTCTCTATTGCAACTCTTTGAGTCAGTAGTGTTTCACGACTTTTAGATAAGTGGGATATTTCCTGGACTATTTTGGATGGTTCCTTAAAAGGCACTAACTTATCTATATATCTTATGCAATACTCTGCAATACGCAGGGCATCTTTTTTGTCATCTTTGCCACGCATATCTATTGAAGCTCTCTTGATTTTAAGCGCATGCTCAACCCAGAGTGTAATTCCAAGTACTGAACAGACCAATTCTAAGGGTCGGTTATAAATTCCGGTATTCTCACAACAAATAACCAACTGGTTCTTATCAATGGCCAGCTTTTTTATTAGAGTAGAGATGAAAGAACCAATAGATTTTTGGTTGTTAGCAATAGATTTTTCATTAAATAAAAGTAAGTTGAAATCCATAATGGCACAATCTAACTTTGATTTGGAAACATCGATTCCAATTACATATTTTTGTATCATCATAAAAAGTTTTAGTTCCACACTGAGAGTTTTATCTAAGTCCTTAATAATAGGTCATTAGCCTAAATTTCTATTTGGATCTTACTCTCAAAGAAACAGGGTTCATAATCTCCGTATAGGCCTAAAAACCTTAATCACAAACTGATTCACCCTGTTTCTTGTGGAATAATTAATAAGGACTAATTTACTCAAAAAATCCATTAATTTATTTCATAGTACAAACTAAAGGTACCACAGAGTTTTTGTCACTGTGTAACACTGTGTAGTCCACTGTGTAACTCTGTGACCTAAAAATATAGAACTAAAGGTATCATAGAGTAATTTTCACTGTGTAACCCTGTGTAAAACACTGTGTGACATTGTGGTAAAAAAGAAACCACAAAGGTGTCGCAAAGTATGGCACAAAGTTTCGCAAAGTATTATGATATCGGAAAGTTTTCTCATTTTTTCCATGAATCATTGGCTTTCTTATTGTGGATACCATTATATTTGATGAGTGTTCTTATTTTTTATGAACGGACTCAAGCAAATCCATCATTTCAAAAGAAGGATGGTAATTTAGAATCCAACTTAACATAAAGTTTGAATTAGGTAATGAAAGTCAAAGTAGGAGACATTATACAAGTTTAAAAAATCAAAAGGAATGACAAATATTTGGAATAGGCTTCAACCCCACCACAGAAATATCGATTTTGGACGATTGAATTTTTCTGGAAAATGGTTTTTCCTCATTATTATAATTCATTGTGTGTGGGCTTCGACTCATGCTCAAAACTCTCAGGATTCACTGTGGTTTAGGCAGAATTATACCAAAAAGGAAGTTATGATACCTATGAGAGATGGAATAAAACTTTTTACAAGTATATATATACCCAAAGACCTGGCCGAGGCGCATCCAATTTTTATGCGGCGGACGCCTTATTCCTGCTATCCCTATGGGCAGGACGAATATGCCAAGTTGTATGACAATTACTATAACTACTATCTTCGGGATAACTATATAATTGTGTCACAGGATGTCAGAGGGCGATTTATGAGTGAGGGAGAATTTGAGGATATTAGACCGATAGTAGCTAATAAGAGGGATAATAGGACTACTGACGAGACGACAGACACGTATGATACGGTGGATTGGTTGATTAATAATATCGATAACAACAATGGGAAAGTAGGTATTATGGGTATATCTTATCCAGGCTTTTATTCGACAGTAGCTGCATTGTCGGGTCACCCGGCTGTGAAGGCTGTCAGTCCACAGGCGCCTGTAACAGATTGGTATAGAGGCGATGATTTTCACCATAATGGCGCACTTGCGCTGTTGGATGGATTCAATTTTTATTTGAATTTTGGTAGGCCTCGCCCCAAGCCAACGAAAGAATTTAGCTGGAAATCCACGGCTTTTGGTCCTGATGCGTATCGATTTTTCTTAAATGCCGGGTCTTTGACCGATATCAAAAACAATTATTTTGGGGATAGCATTCGTTTTTGGAATGATTTGTATGCACACCCTGATTTAGATCAGTTTTGGGAAGAACGCAATCCATTGCCTCATGTGAAGGATGTACAACCGGCAATCATGGTGGTAGGT
>CAUJFT010000425.1 GCA_963169475.1 Bacteroidota bacterium
GTACTGTCGGGGCTAAAGAGTAACCTTTCTAATATGGGAAAAGCCACTACTATAGAGCATGACTTCCAAGCCTTACTTTGTATTGATGACAGAGAGTGTTCTTTTCATGGTTACGTTGAAATGCTTGCGCCGGCTTGTCAGACTTTCAATACACCGGGTTTTTTTGGAGTAGAGTTTTATTACAAACCTGTACATAGTAACTCTATTACTAAGCAATGCCCTGCCCCAGTTACTCCCAAATATTTGATAAAAGAAATAGGAGCAAGCCCTAAAAGTGAAAAAGACATACATTTCTCCGGAAATACAGATGGGCTTTTTCGTGGCTTATTGATTTCACAAACCGTAGGTTTCTTTTCTGCCCTAAAACTTGCCCTCAATATCTTTCGCCCTTCCTTCAGCCCTGCTACAAGTGCTTCTTTTCGCCACATGGACGAGGTCTCAACCCTGACCGTAGAGAATCAATCTCCTTCAGATATAGAAAATGGATTACAAATAGGGTTTACATTAGATGAAATGGTAGTGAGAGTAGAGAACGTATTGAGAAGTATAGGATTTACCCAGCACTTTGCCCCTCTAATATATGCCTTTGGGCATGGTTCTACGAGTGTCAATAATACGCATTATGCTGGTTATGATTGCGGAGCTTGCTCCGGAAGACCCGGCTCTGTCAATGCAAGAGTATTTAGTTTTATGGCAAATCACCCCAAAGTAAGGGAAGCTCTTCGTATTCGTGGCATTGACATTCCGGATACCAGCCGATTTGTAGGGGGGCTTCATGATACCACACGGGACGATATTACATTTTATGATGAATCCTATCTTAACGCTGAACTGATGGAAAAGCATCTTAAAAACAAAGCCATTTTTGCACAGGCGTTGGCACTAAATGCCAAAGAACGTTCCAGACGGTTTGAAACGATTGATACGCGACTAAGCCCGGCAGAGATTCATGAGAAAGTAAAAAGACGTTCGGTTTCTTTATTCGAACCAAGACCAGAATTAAATCATGCAACAAATGCACTATGCTTTGTAGGAAGGAGAGAGTTGTCGGCAAATCTTTTTCTTGACAGAAGGGCATTTATGAACTCCTTTGATTATCGTGCAGATGCAGAAGGTGATTATCTTGCAGGGATTATGAATGCTGTAGCACCTGTTTGCGGAGGAATAAATCTTGAATACTTTTTTTCCCGTACAGATAATCATAAGTTAGGAGCTGGCACCAAGCTCCCTCATAACGTAATGGGGTTAGTCGGAGTAGCAAACGGGATAGACGGAGACCTAAGAACAGGCTTACCCTCCCAAATGATTGAGGCACATGACCCTATACGATTATTGGTAATTGTAGAGCATTTTCCGGACATCGTTCTGCGTAGTATACAAAAAAACCCTGCTACTTATGAGTGGTTTGAAAATGATTGGATTCACCTCATCGCAGTAGTGCCTAATACCACTGACCTCTATTTGTTCAGGAAAGGGACGTTCATACCCTACCACCCACTAATCCAAGAGGTGCCATTGATGGAGGATATTACAAGACTGATAGAGGCTTCTTACGAAAACCTACCGGTTTACAGAATAAAACAAATTTAGTACCCACCCAGCATTTTTCAATCTGATAAAAAAATAAAATGAGTGCTTTAATTTTGGGTTTTATATTGATTCCATTCGTTGGTTTTCTAGTTAGCTTGGTTATCCCCAAGGAAAAAGAAGCCTTACTTTCTATATCGGCTTTCTTGACTGCCGGTATTCAACTTAGTGGAATCTTGACTTACTCCGTATATTGGATTTATAAGGGACACCCGTCCTTAAATTTAAAAGAAATTCCCTTGTTTGAGTCCAGAGGATATATTTTTTATCTTGATTTTTATTTTGATAAAATAGGAGCAGTGTTTTTGATAACGGGTGCGTTCCTTACTTTCCTTGTAACGATTTATAGCCGTTATTACCTCCATAGAGAATCGGGATACAAGCGTTTTTTTAATACTATCCTCCTTTTTTATGTGGGTTATAATCTTACGGTTTTGTCCGGTAACTTTGAAACACTTTTCATTGGGTGGGAGCTTTTAGGAATCTCCTCATTCCTCCTGATAGCCTTTTATCGGGAAAGGTATCTCCCCGTTAAAAATGCGTTAAAGGTCTTTTCTATTTATAGAATTGGAGACGTAGGACTTGTATTGGCCATGTGGGCAAGCCATCATTTGTGGAATGAAAACATTTCCTTTGCAAAACTTAATGATTTCAGCTTGGTACATCAGCACCTAAACGAACATAGCATTACCGGTGCATTTATTTCCCTGATGATTTTAGTTACGGCTGCTACTAAATCCGCACAATTACCCTTTTCCTCTTGGCTTTCCAGAGCCATGGAAGGTCCCACTCCTTCTAGTGCTATTTTTTATGGTTCGCTTTCTGTTCATTTGGGCGCATTTCTTATGTTACGTACTTATCCTTTTTGGCATCAGCAGCATAGTATCCAACTTTTGATTATTTTGATTGGATTAAGCACAAGCATTATCTCGGTTACAATCGCAAGGGTTCAGTCCTCTGTAAAGAGCAAAATTGCCTATGCTTCTATCGGGCAGATTGGATTAATTTTTATAGAAATTGCTTTGGGTTTTGAGAAGTTAGCCTTGTTACATTTTGCAGGGAACGCTTTTTTGAGAACGTATCAACTATTGGTATCGCCGTCCGTGGTAAGTTATTTGATTCGCGAACAATTTTACCATTATGTGCCAAAGTTACAGAGCATTGAAGATTCTTTTCCCAAAAGAATAGAATACTCTATTTATTTGTTAAGCCTGAAAGAATGGGAGCTGGATTCCTTGATGAATTATCTGATATGGAAGCCATTAAAGAACGTAGGAAGAAAATTAGATTTTCTAACAATAAAGCGACTATTGATACTATTCGTTCCGATTTATTGTATCGGGCTATTGATTTCTGTAAAAGCTAATCTTTTGCCTGACGAAATTACCGGATACCTCCCCTACCCCTTCTCTATCATTGGTTTAGTTATGGTTTTAAAGGCTTTTTCAGAAAGGCACCGGCCAAGATTAAGCTGGCTACTCGTTATTATGAACCACTTATGGGTATTACTCGCTATTTCTTTCAACGAGGGTTTTGGAGCAAAGGAAACGGTTACTTACCTTGGCGGAGTATTTATCTCTGGAATAATTGGCTACGCTTGTCTGTCGAAGCTAAAATCTATGGAAGAGGATTACGGACTTAACCGGTTTTATGGATACTCCTATGAGTACCCCAAGCTATCTCTCCTTTTTCTGCTTTCCTGTTTGGGATTAATGGCGTTTCCCATTACCCCTACTTTCATCGGAGAAGACATTATCTTCAACCATATACACGCAAACCAATTAGTATTAGCGTTCTTTACCGCACTAAGTTTCGTAGTAATGGGTATTGCCATCTTTCGAATTTATGCGCGCTTGTTTTTGGGACCTTACACCAAAAAACACCTTGAAATGCCTATCAAATCTGCTTAATCGTTTTTTAAATATCTAAATCATCAAATCAAAATGAATTGTATAAAAATAACGGGTATTCTTTTTATCGGATTATTATGGGTCTCTTTTGCCTATGCACAATCGAACGAACTTAAATTTAAACTTAACGAAGAGGGTGATAAGTATATAAAAGCTACTTTTATGAACCAAACATGGGTCCAACTAAATCATAGCAACCCGGGTACTATGGTTCAAGGAGAAGCCGCAAATTATACCCTAAATATTGGATTAAGACGCACAAGGATGCAGCTTTATGGCAAGCTAAACGACCATGTTTTTTTCTATACCCAATTTGGAATGAATAGCTTCAACTTTTTGTCTCAAAATAGTGGAAATCGTAAGTTACAAGCGTTCTTCCACGATGCCCTTGCCGAATATTGGGTATTTAAACAAAAAGATTGGCTCAAAATTGGAGGAGGATTAACGATTGCAAACGGACTTTCTCGGTTTTCACAACCGTCTGTGGGTAGCATTATGACCATGGACGTACCGGTCTTTGCGCAGGCAACTGTGGACCAAACTGACGAATTTTCCCGAAAATTGAGTATTTATGCAAGGGGGCAAGTGGGTAAACTCGATTATAGGCTTGTTTTTAGCGACCCTTTTCCTATTTCTACTAATGGTCAAGCAGTTCCTGCCTTGAGTGAAAACGCTACTTTTTCCCCCAAGGGACATTCCAAACAATACCAAGCCTTTTTTATCTGGAATTTATGGGACAAAGAGCCTCATGTTCTCCCGTATATGACAGGCACTTATCTTGGTGAGAAGAAAGTCTTGAACATCGAAGCCGGTGGAATATGGCAAAATAATGCGTTGTGGAGAAAGACTACTACGAATAATACCGTTGATACAGTATATGATGACCTAAAAATGGCTTCTGTTGCTGTTTACTTAGACGCTCCAGTTTCTACTAGTAAAAAGACCGCTATTTCTGCCTATCTGGGATACTTTTATACGAATTACGGGAAAAATTATATTCGAAACAACGGCATTATGAATCCTGCAAACGGGGTAATTGGAAATAGCTTTAGCGGAGGCGGAAACGCTTACCCCATGTTTGGTACGGGGCATGTGATTTACGGACAGGCAGGCTTCTTGCTGCCTGAATCACTTGTAAAAGCAGGGGTATTTATGCCTTATGTCTCCAGCACCTGGGCTAATTTCGACCGACTTAATTCTCCCGTTTTTGTATGGGATGTCGGTCTCAATTGGTTTATTAAAGGACACAGTAGTAAAATCACTTTGGATTATCAGCAAAGACCCGTACTGGATAATCAGACCCTCCGTACTTCTTCTCGGCGTGGGCAGACCTCTTTGCAATATCAAGTTTCTTTTTGAGCCAAAACTGTTTTTTCAATTGATTAATTTATTTTAAAACCTTAGTATTCTAATATCATGTCATCAAATAAAAAAAATATTCCCTTAGATGGATTCAAGGGACTTACAGAGAATTTCTCTTCTGATGCTACTTCCGGCTTCATCGTGTTTTTGCTCGCGCTGCCCCTTAGCCTTGGGATAGCCAAAGCCTCCGAATTTCCCCCCTTGATGGGGCTAATTACTGCCATCATTGGTGGGCTTATCGTGAGTCTAATAATGGGTTCGCAACTTACCATTAAGGGACCCGCCGCAGGGTTAATTGTCATTGTATCAGGAGCCGTTTCTGAATTTGGAGGAGGGGAAACCGGCTGGCATCTTGCCTTAGGCGCGATGGTTGTAGCCGGGATTATTCAGATACTATTCGGAGTATTTAAGTTAGGGAAATTGGTAGATTTTTTTCCGCTTTCCGCCATTCATGGAATGCTTGCCGCAATTGGGATAATCATTATCATCAAACAAATTCCGGTATTATTAGACCTCAACCCTGCCCTAACAAAGGGAAAAGGACCGCTCTACATGATAGCAGAAATTCCGGAATATATCCGGCAGTTAGACCCAAAAGCAACGCTAATCGGTATTATTAGTTTATGGATAATGATGCACTGGCATGAGGTAAAAATCGGTTTCCTCAAAAAAATCCCCGCCCCGCTAATCGTTTTATTGGTAGCAATCCCCGCAGAGTTAATTCTGGACTTTCAACACACGGAGCCGGCTTATGCACTCGTCCACATTGGAAATCTTATGGATAATGTTCGGGTAAATGTTGATTTTTCCGGTATTTCTCAGACAGGAATCTTCATTAAGTATGTGGTAATGTTCGCGTTGGTAGGCACGCTTGAATCACTGCTTACCGTAAAAGCTATTGACTTAATGGACCCTTACAAAAGAAAAGCAAATACAAATCAAGACCTAATTGGTATAGGTATTGGGAATACTATTTCTGCCATTCTGGGGGGATTGCCTATGATTTCGGAAGTTGCGAGAAGTGCTGCTAATGTAAATAGCGGAGCCAAAACAAGATGGGCAAACTTTTTTCACGGGTTTTTTATCTTAAGCTTTGTATTATTGGCTTCCCGCTATATTGAAATGATACCGAATACTGCACTTGCTGCAATGCTAATTACAGTAGGGATTAAACTTGCGCACCCCAAGGAGTTTATTCACACATTCCAATTAGGAAAAGAACAGCTTGCTATTTTTCTGGTTACCATATTCGTTACTTTGTATGAGGATTTACTGATGGGAATTGCAGCAGGGATTCTCCTAAAAATGGTCATTCATCTTTGGAATGGAGTGCCCATAAGCTCTTTTTTCAAAGCACAAGCTACGGTTTCCTTTGAAGGGGACACTTATTTGGTAGAAATTGATAAAGCCGCTATTTTCACAAACGGAATCGCTATCAAACGCAAACTATATGAAATTCCAACAGGCTTCAACGTGATTATTGACCTCAACAAAACACGCCTCGTAGATCATTCCTTTATGGAAATGTTAGAGCAGTTTAAAACCGATTATGAGGACACAAAAGGGAAAGTGATTGTTCAGGGATTAGAATCTCATTTGCCTCTGTCGCCTCACGAACTTTCAGCAAGGAAAAAACCGGTTACTGTTTGATAGAGATACTAATTAAAATCGCCTTCCCAAAAAAGTTTTTTGGGAAGGCGATTTTTCAGTTATTTTTGTATCTTTGAGAAAAAAATCAAGGCTTACACCATGCAAACCAAAAAAGAAATCGTACAAGATTGGCTGCCACGCTACACAGGGAGACCCTTAGATACTTTCGGAGAATACATTCTCCTTACCAATTTTATTAATTACGTTGAAATGTTTGCCTCCAAGTTTGATGTAGAGGTGATGGGAAGAGACAAACCTATGCAGACGGCTACCGCAGAAAATATTACTATTATCAATTTTGGTATGGGTAGTGCGATGGCGGCTACTGTTATGGACTTGCTGTCTGCAATTCACCCCAAAGCGGCATTATTTCTAGGGAAATGCGGCGGATTAAAAAAATCTTTGAAAGTGGGAGACCTTATTCTACCGATTGCAGCGATTCGTGGAGAAGGAACCAGTAACGACTATATCATGAAAGAAATCCCTGCTCTCCCTTCTTTCCGTTTACAACGCTCCGTTTCTAGCATGATTATTAAGCATGACTCGGATTATTGGACGGGTACCGTCTATACGACCAATAGAAGAGTATGGGAACATGATGAAGTCTTTAAGGAATATCTCCGAAATACCCGCGCAATGGGAATAGATATGGAAACTGCTACCATTTTTATTGTCGGGTTCATCAATGAAATTCCGCATGGCGCACTGCTATTGGTCTCTGACCTACCTATGATTGCAGAAGGAGTAAAAACGTCTTCTAAGGATAAGTTGGTTACTGCCTCTTATGCAGACAAACATCTTCAAATCGGAATTGACTCTCTGATTGAGCTTGCGCAGTCAGGAGCGTCCGTAAAACACCTTCGTTTTGAATAAACAATATATGGACTTCGGGAGAACATATTTCCTATTTACAACCTTAGGCTTCCTATTGCTTATGGGCTTTCCGTATGAACCTCTAAAGGCACAAAAAAGCAA
>CAUJFT010000426.1 GCA_963169475.1 Bacteroidota bacterium
GTGAGCATGAGAAAGCATAGCGATATCCTCCGCAGATGCTTTAAATTCAAGGGCAAAAACTCCTTCCATAATCATATCAGCAGCGCGCGCACCCAGTATATGCATTCCTAATACTTCATCAGTTTCTTTATGAGACAGTATTTTTACAAATCCCTCCATGTCCATGCTCGCTCTTGCTCTACCGGAGGCGCGGAATGGGAACATACCGGATTTATAGGGTATCCCCGATTCTTTTAACTCTTCTTCGGTATATCCAACTCCAGCAACTTCCGGCCATGTATAAACAACGCCGGGTATTGCCCGATAATTGATATGCGGCTTTTGCCCGGAGATATATTCTGCTACAAGCACTCCTTCTTCGGAAGCCTTGTGCGCAAGCATCGCGCCTTGAATTACATCTCCTATTGCAAAAATACCGGGGATTGTAGTCTCAAGATGCGTATTTACAGGGATTCTACCTTTATTGTCCGTGGTGATTCCCACATTTTCAAGACCTAAATTATCTGTATAAGGTCTTCTTCCCACAGAAACAAGGCAATAATCTGCCATAAAAGTTTCTACTTCTCCCTTTACATTCTCTGCGGTAACGGTTACAGACTTTGCAGAGCCTTTCGCACCGGTTACCTTCATCTTAAAATGAGAGTCATAATTATCCCCATATTCTTTTTTCAAGATTTTATGAAGTTCTTTTCCAAGTGCGCCGTCCATTCCGGCTATAAGCCTATCCGCATATTCAAGTACCGTAACTTTTGTTCCTAACCTTGCAAAAACGGAACCCAACTCAACCCCTATCACTCCTCCTCCAATGACAATCATACTTTTGGGTAATTCGGTTATTTCTAAGGCTTCTGTGGAGGTAATAATCCTTTTCTTATCAATTTCTACTCCCGGTAAAGAAGACGGTTTGGACCCTGTAGCAATAATAATTTTCTCTCCTTCGATATTTTTTTCTGATTTATCTTCAGCGGTAACCTTTATTGTATTTTTATTGACGAAAGAACCGTGTCCGTAAAAAACCTCTATTTTATTTTTGCGCATAAGATATGTAATCCCTTCGGTGGTCTTAGTTACTACCTCTGCCTTTCTTTTTACCATTTGACTAAGATTGACTTTCAGCCCCTTCACCTCGATTCCATGTGCTTCAAAATTATGTTTTGCTGCAAAAAAATGTTCGGAAGAATCTAACATTGCTTTAGAGGGAATACACCCCACATTTAAGCAAGTCCCTCCCAAGGTATTATACCGCTCAACAATTGCTACTTTTTTTCCTAATTGTGCGCAACGGATAGCCGCTACATAACCACCCGGTCCGGAACCAATTACAATTACATCGTATTTCATGTTTTTTTATTGAATATTAATTAAATTCTGAAAGCCATACATTTATCGCGCCTATTTAACCTCTTTATAGGTATTATTGTTAAAATAGGGGTCAAAAATTTTAAAAAAACTATTGAAACTAATAAAAAGAGGAAAATGAAGCCTCTTTATATATCTGAAAGAGAGATAAGTGGTTATGCTTGAGTAGTTTTTGGCGACAATTAGCGTTTTTATTCTTAAAATGCTAAAAAAAATAGACAAAATGAAAAAAAGTTGCATTTTTATAAAAAAACAACTATCTTTGTGCGATAATTGATATTTGGAATATGGCAGAAAGCAAACCTATATATAATGAAGATAGCATAAAATCTCTTGATTGGCGCGAACACATTCGTTTGCGCCCGGGTATGTACATCGGTAAATTGGGAGACGGCTCCTCTGTAGATGATGGGATTTATGTCCTAGTAAAGGAGATTATTGATAACTCCATTGACGAGTATGTAATGGGTAATGGGAGTAAAATTGAGATTCGGATTTCTCAAGGCGAAGTAATGGTAAGAGATTACGGACGCGGGATTCCCTTGGGTAAAGTAATAGATTGTGTTTCCAAAATCAATACTGGCGGAAAATATGACTCCGAAGCTTTCAAAAAATCAGTGGGGCTGAACGGAGTAGGTACTAAAGCGGTAAACGCGCTTTCGGGCTACTTCAGGGTGCAATCTGTCAGGGAGGGTGAAAAAAAAGTAGCCGAATTTGAAAAGGGAACTCTTGTAAAAGAGCATCTAATAGAGAAAACAACGGAACCAAATGGAGTAACCGTAATCTTTCGCCCTGATAGTAATATCTTTAAGAACTATCATTTCATTCCGGAATATCTTCATAATCAAATTTGGAACTATGCTTACCTTAATGCCGGATTAAGCATTCTCTTTAACGGAGAAAAATTTGTATCTAAAAACGGATTATTGGATTTGCTAAACAGAAAAACAGAAGCGGAAAATCTCCGGTATCCGGTCATTCATTTGAAAGGAAATGATATTGAAGTAGCGATTACCCACTCCAATCGCTACGGAGAGGAATATTATTCATTTGTAAACGGGCAATATACTTCCCAAGGCGGTACACATCTACAGGCTTTTCGGGAGGCGTTTGTGAAGGTAGTAAGGGAGTTTTATGACAAAAATTTTGAGGTATCAGATATTCGCTCTGCGGTAATTGCGGCTGTTTCTGTGAGGATTCAAGAACCCGTATTTGAGTCCCAAACCAAAACTAAATTAGGTTCTAATACGATTTCTCCAGACCCCAATTCTGCCACTATCCGAACGTTTGTTACAGATTTCTTGAAAAAGGAATTAGATGACTATTTTCATAAGAACCCAGAAACCGTTAAGGAACTGCTGAAGCGGATTCAACAATCCGAAAGAGAAAGAAAAGAGATAGCCGGCATCAAAAAACTTGCCAATGAAAGAGCCAAAAAGGCAAACCTCCATAACAAAAAACTAAGAGATTGCCGTATTCATCTCAATAGCGAAGAGAAAAAGATAGTTGAAGAGCAAAAATTGGCTTCTACACTTTTTATTACCGAAGGAGACTCGGCAAGCGGTTCGATTACAAAATCCCGTAAGGTGGAAAGCCA
>CAUJFT010000427.1 GCA_963169475.1 Bacteroidota bacterium
TGAAGAGGTAGCCGCACTCCGTGCCGAAATGGATAAAAGAATGAAAGAAGAGGACATGAAAAGAGGGGTAGAGGTAAAAACAGAGTCTCCCGCACCCAAAGTCGAAGATAAAAAAGACGGTAAATCCGCAGGAGACGAATGGGGAATGGATACCCAAACAAAAGAAAAAGATTGTATTCCTGTTTTAGGAAAAGATGGCAAGCCACTTGTGGATAAGTTTGGGAAGCAGGTAATGAATTGTAACCCAAAAACTACTGCCCCCAAAGAAGAAAAATTAACGCCGGAGCAACTCGCCGAAAAGAAAAAACAAGAGGACGAAGCCAGAAAGCAAAAAGAAGAGCAAGATAAATTGGCTAAAATGTCTCCTGCTGAACGTAAACGCCATGACGAAGAAAAAGCCCGTCAAGCGGAATTAGAAAAACAAAGAGAAATCGAGAAAAAAGCCTCTGATAGAGTAGCCGAAGCAGAAAGAAAAATCCGCGAAGCCACTATGGCAAAACAAAAGGCTGAAGACGACGCTAAACGTCAAGCCCTTGAAATTCAGCGTGCAGAAGAAGACCTTGCCCGCGCTAAAAAAGAAGCTCAAACTCAAAAAGACCAAGCAGAACTTGCCCGTATCGAAAATGAAAAACGTCAAGCCGAAGAGAGAAAAAGAGAACAAGAGATAGCAATTAAACAAAAAATGGACGAAATTGCGCGTATTCAACAGGATATGGAACGCTTGACCGCTGACCTCACAAGACAAGGAGAAGAGTTGCGCAAGGTAGAAGAAAAACAAACTAAATTTAAAGAGGAAATGGCCGCAAGAAGCTCCGGCGAGGTGGTAATTAGTCAGCCCTCTGCTAATCCCGTAGGTGTTACCCCTACAGTAAAACCAGCTCCAGTAAAACCCTCTACTCCAGAAGATACTTCGGCCGTCAATAAATTAATGCAGCAAATCGAAATGATGCGTGAACAAATCCGCCGTATGCAGCAAGAAATGGAGGCGACCCGTGCTAACCGCGCACTACCCGGCAACACGGTTACCCCTCCTGCAACGTCTGGAAATTGGGCTACCTCAATCCCTCAAACGATGCCCGTGCCTAATGCGCCCAAAATGTCTGAAAATGCAGCTAAGGTTCCGGTAGAAGCACAAAATGCCGCTACTAACCGTGAGTGGGAAAAAATTGACTATAATAATCAAGAATCCCTCTCTAAAACGGAAACCGGAAGAAAGGTCATTATGGCTGACGTTGCAGCCGGAAAACCAGTGGATAGCAAAGAATCAAAACAACAAAAAGACCCAAAACCACAAAAGGTAGTCTTGATTGAGCGTCCTGTAAGTCCTCCTTCTGATAAAAAAGAAGGGAAACTTACTCCTCCTCCTGCTCCTACAAAAGTAACCGTGATTACCACTCCGGCTCCAGCTCCGGTGACTCCTCAGGTACAGCCTGTGCCTACTCCTTCTACTGACAGAAGCCCGGAGGCTTCTCACTCTACTACTTTTGCAAATGTTCCTGTTAGCACTCCCGGAACCCCTGAATTTATTGATGGAGACCAAGGTATGAAAAATTACCTTAGTGCTGAACTGAAAAAGCAAGGAGTATGCGGATTGGCACATATTTTTACAGAAGTAAATATTGACAGAAATGGTACTGTAACTTCTTTTAAACCGATAAAAACCGTTCCTGAAAATATCAATACTAAACTTCCTTCTGTTATTTTGGGAATGAAATTCAAAACGAACCCTCAAACTGCCCCTTATACCCAAACGGTTTATGTTGAGTTCAAGGGAGATATTCGTTGCGAAGGAAAACCCGGCGAAAAAGTTAATATTAAAAATGTAGAAGACTTTATCAAAGTGGAAGGTAAATAAAAAAGTGTTTTTTTCTCCTATTCGTGTAGGAATATAAGAAAAGGACAGGCACTTTAGCCTGTCCTTTTTGTTTTCTCATTTGTCATAAAAAATCATTATGCTATGGGTGAGTTCATTTTTTTTATAATAGGTACTTCTTTGGGTACAAAAAGAAAATACTCCACTAAGGTGGAAACTCCGCTCCACTACTAATCTTAATTAACCTATCAAAATAGATTTTGGGGGTTGTCATAAACAGAGTGTTAAATATATGTGGGTATTAATAATCAACTACTTGATACCTATCATCACTTTATTTATGATATCACCATATTTAGCTGTTTTTATCGGTTTGTTTATCAAGCGAAAAAACAAAGATTATTCGCTATCTTTCTTGAAATGAGTATCTTCGATTACAATAATGGGACCCACGTCATTTAGCCTTCTATCAGGATTCCCGTCTGTACGAAATGTTGTATTTTGTGAGGGGTTTGTCGTAAACGCTCCTTTCTCCATCTGACGACAATTTGACGGAGGGGGAATTTCTTCTTGAGTTTGAAATCCAAAGATCCAAGAAAGCAATAAATATAGGAATTTCATATAAGTTAAATTGGCTAAAAGTGTAACATTTTATTTACTATGCTAAATTAATCAAAGAATACTCAGGATAAAAAATAAAAACATAATTTAATTACATACTTTTATGGAGGTTAAAAACCGTTTTTTTATATAAAAATCCAAGAATAAAATAATAAGGGAAAACACATGTGTTTTAGCATCATCATTGCATAAAAAATAAAGCAGTATTTATTAAGTTATTATTAATGTTATATTGAAAAATATATAACTTTTTTGAAGAGGGTTTCCCTATAAAGTGAATTGTAATAAGTGTTTTTTAAAAGATATTTTCTTATTTTATTACACACTTTTAGGGGTTATGTCTTGTCAGTAAAAAAAAGGGTTTCTCTTTTATTAACTGATATGGTTTTTATATCAAGGTTTTGCTGCTACGGTCAAACTATGGAATCCTAAAACTTTATTTAGCAAGTGAAAAATGTGTAATTTTGTACTGATTTTGCAATTAGTACAAATATGGATATAAAATCATTTTTAGGGAAGCATAAACTAAGGCATACAGAGAGCAGAGAGGAAATTCTCTCTCTTTTTGCGAAGCATAATGCTGCTTTATCTCAACCTGAAATCGAAAAATCAATACATTCCTGCGATAGAGTAACGATTTATCGCACACTTGCCACGTACTTGGAAAAAGGAATTATTCATAAGGTATTAGATGACAGTGGTTCTGCAAAGTATGCACTTTGTAGAGAAGAGGTTTGCAGGAAAACGCATTATCATTCTCATGACCATGTTCACTTTAAATGTAATTTATGTGGGGATACTACCTGTATTGACGAGGTTTATGTAACGCCCTTTATACTTCCCGAAGGGTTTGTGATTAGGGAGGTAAATGTATTATTGCAAGGAGAGTGTATAAAATGCAACAGACAATAAGTAAAAAACACTTATCAAAGGGATAAGTGCTGCCAGGTGTTTTTATCTTGAGGTTATTTGCTTTTTTTAGCGGTTTTTATTCTGAATAGGTTTCTAAAAAAATCATTAATCCTATCTTTCCACATATCTCTTAGACTTTCGTCAAAAATAGAGGCATCAGTAGTGGCTTGATAGAGGGCAATGATTGCTGCGGGTGATAGTAGGATAAGGGAAAGAGTAGCACCCATAAGGGGGGAAATAATCCCATCTTTTGAGAGCTTCCGCCCTTGCATAACTAATACATAGAATACTACAAAAAATAATATCGAAATCAGAGAGGGAAGCCCCAAGCCTCCTTTACGAATAATAGCACCAAAAGAAATACCAATGAGCATAAAAAGCAAGCAATTAAAGGGCAGGGCATACATAGAATATAATTCGTATTGATACCCGTTGAGTTGTTTTTGGTCTTCGTCTATTTCCGAGAGTCTAAATTTAATATTATTTCTTAGGGAGCGGATATTGCCTATTGCCCGATTAATTATATCTACGGTATTCACTCCTTTAAGGCTATCAATGGGGCTGCTTCCCGGAAGGAGTTTTACGCGGTAAACAAGCGTATCTAAGTCGGTAATTGTAGGTTTAACCAATATATTATTGGTATCTACTCCATTATAAGCCTTTATGTTATTAGCGAAGCTGGATTCATCTTTGCTAATATTCCGAATGACTTTTTCTTGGGCAGTAATGAGGCTATCCTTAATCATCGTGATTTGGTGGCGGGCAAATAGTCCCTCATCAGTACGCTCCAAACCAAAACCGGATAGGGTCATGCGATAATATAGAGAATCAAAATAGGTTCTTCCAAAACCGTAGTTATTTTTTCCGCTCTCGGGGCGAAAATCTTCGTATCGTGAGCCGTGATAAAGGGTTAGTCTTAGTTGTTGATAACCGGGTTCCATCATCATTTTAGCTGAATCTGCTACGATGATGTCCACATTTCCTCTGTTTTCAGAATGATTGTAAAGCATAAAGCCGTACATCATTCCAGTTGCTTGGTTTTTATTGGTAACCCGAATCGTATATCCATCAATATCATAATAAAAATAGCCTGGACGTATGGCAACTTCTGCCTTTTTGCGCTGAACATCATATAGAAGGCTAAAAAACTTGAGATTAGCCAAGGGAATTGTATAAAAACAAAAATACATACTGGCACCGGTTAATAGCATCGCAAGCACAATTAAGGGAGTCGAAAGCCGAAAAAGATTGATTCCACAAGCCTTAATCGCTGCAAGTTCGTAATGTTCGCCCATGCTTCCGTAGGTCATTAGTCCTGCGGCAAGGAGAGATACCGGCATTGCCATGACGAGTAACCTTGCCCCTGCATAGTAAAATAGCTTTATAAGAATATCAAAGGTAAGCCCTTTGCCCGCAATATCTGGCATATAAATCGCCATAAACTGCATTACGAGCAGAAACAGAATAATGCCAAAGGTCATTAAAAAAGGACCTAAATATATCCTTAACACCAAGAGATGCAACTTTCGAATCATGCTGTTCTACAAAAATATGGACAAAGATAAGTACAAATAGCCGGTTCTTCAAGGGGTGTGGTAAATTATCCTGAAATGTGGGTATATTTTAATAGCGAGCGAGATAATTCCTATAAAATAACCCCAAATTCATTTTCCTTGCTTAATTTTGAGGCGATAATTGCTTAAATATGTTTAGAGTTACCTTTTCAGTTTTTTATTTTATAGTATATACGATGGCAAGCCTCCCGACTGCACTTTGGTATTTTTTCAGCGAGGTCTTGTTTATACTACTTTATTATATCATAGGCTACCGCAAAGAAGTCGCCTACTCCAATTTGAAGCGATGCTTTCCGGAAAAAAGCGAAACAGAAATCCGTAATTTACTCAAAGCCTCCTTTCGGCATTTATGTGATGTGTTTGCGGAGTTTTTCAGGGAGATAGGTATGTCAGAAAAAGAATTAAAGCAAAGGATGACCGTAGTTAATCCGGAAGTTTTTAGAGAAATAGAAGCCAAAGGCAAGGGCGTTTTGTTTCTTGCAAGTCACTATGGAAACTTTGAATGGATGACTACCCGTACTGTTACTGCTACTTCTATGAATTGTTATGGAATCTATGCACCACTTAAGAACCCTTATATGGAAGCACTTGCCGTAAAAACCAGAAGAAGATGGGGCGGAGATTTGATACCAGCAAGGAATGCTATCAAAAATGCACTTTCAAAATTAGAGGAAAGGTCGATTATTGGTTTTATCTGTGACCAAACTCCCTCACGAAGAGAAGTTCTTTATTTCACGGAATTTATGGGGCAGGTTACGGCAGTACACGATAGATTTGCGCAACTTGCACTCGAAAAAGGAGCAGATGTTTTTTATGTGAAGGTTTGTAAAGAGAAGCGCGGATATTATAGTATGGAAATAATCCCCCTGCCAGTATTAGAATATTTGCCCTATTCGCCGGAGAATACGCGCAGGTTTGTGGATTTATATATTCAGAAATTAGAAGAAAATATCAGGGAGCAACCGGAGTATTGGCTGTGGACACATAGAAGGTGGAAACATGACCCAAGAGAAGGAGACATTCTAAGCGGGAGGCTCAAAAATTAACTTACCACTTTTCAATTTTGCTCATCACTTTCTGATAAATCGGGTCTACAAAAAACAAAAACCCTGCTCCCATTCCTAATAGAACAAATGAATCCGCATGAAAAGCTTCTGATAATGCAATCCCCGTAAACATACTTGCCAGAAAAAATGCCCAAGCATATTTTGGCTTTTTCTTCTCTGGTTGTACCGGCAGCACCTCTTTTTTTTCGGCGATGGACTCTTCGGTTCTAACTTCCGGAAGATTTTGAAGATTAACATCTTCGTTATTTGAGAAACTTTTCTCTTCTTGAACCTCAATAATTCTTACATTTTTAGAGTCAAATAAGCTCATAATCTTTTCTTTAAAAGGTATATTCTTTCTGATGAACTGTATAGATACGGATTATACAAAAAAAGGTTTAAAAGATACTTTTTTTCCTTGCTCGAATTGTCTTTGAGGAATTTGTTTACCTTCTCGTAGCGACTTCAATTTATTACCAAATATATACTTGACATAGTTTTGCCCTGACATTATATGGTAAATATAGTAATCTCTTTTAAAAGTCAGTGTGATTTTTTTTTTGAAAAATTTGGGGTAGCGGGCTGGCTTGGTCTATTCGGTCTTTTGTCAGTCTGTTGATGTTAGCTGCTCCTCGTAGAATAACCAATAACTATTTGATTTACGAAAAAAAAGTAAGTAATCCTCCTAAAAAACAAGCTACTTTGTTATTTTTAAAGGAAATACTTACAACGTTTTTATACCTCTATCCGTTTATACTAAAAAGTTTTAGGGTGAGTCGGGCCAAGTAAATACCAAATCTGATTTCTTTCTTATCTTTGTAAAAAATTTTATTTAACGTTATCATATTACTATTGAATGTATGAGAAAATTAAGTTTACTTGTTAGTCTTTTTTGTGCTTTGGGTAGCGCGCAAGCGCAATGTACTCCGGACCCGTTTGCATTACTTCCTCTTAATCCCACGCCGGCAGACACATTACTGGGCTATGTCAATGTACCCTTTTCACAAACGATTACTATTAAAGTCCCCCAAGATACTACGGTAACCCTTCCTCCCCCTCTTCCATCAGGACCTTACACCCTCAATATCATCAAACAACAATTAATGGGGATTGACGGAATGCCTTCCGGCTTCAACTATGTGTGTAATAATTGGGGTTGTACATGGGGAGGAGGAGATGTAGGGTGCTGGAATATTAGCGGGACTCCCACTCAGGCAGGGGTTTATTCACTTGCGTGCAATATTTCTACTACTATCCAAGACCCTGCACCGGGTATTTCTCTTCCCAATACACCCGTTCCGGTAAGTTACGTCTTAAAGGTATCTGATGCGAACGCTATTGAAGGGGCTTTACAAGCCAATGTCTTTGGATTTGCTAACTGTAAACCTACCCCGGCCTCCGATATGACTACGCTCCGGTTTAGTTATCCCGTACCCGGTACACTTACTTTAACTCTCCTTGATATGGCAGGTAGAACACTAAGAACAGAGCATCTCTCCTGCAATGCCGGAATCAACGAACTACCTTGGGATATTCGTAATGTTCAACCCGGTATTTATCTACTTAACTTGACAGACGGCAAAAAAATGCTCCAACAAAAATTAGTGGTTCAATAATTTATAAACTTGGGCATTTTTTCTCTAAAATCTATGATGAGGCTTTTAGGGAAATATTAGGGTCATTTTCCCATTATTCTTTACATTAAAAAGAGGCTACCTTTTAAAGGTAGCCTCTTTTTACAATTTATTCACACACCGATTACATCATATCCATTCCGCCGCCGTGAGGCATTGGCATAGCCGGCTTATCCTCTTTTTCTTCGGTGATTACACACTCTGTGGTGAGGAGTAACCCGGCGATAGAGGCAGCATTTTCAAGCGCGCTTCTTGTAACTTTCGTAGGGTCAATGATTCCGGTTTGGAAGAAATTCTCATATTCTTCATTACGGGCATTGAAACCATAATCCAAGTCTTTATGATTAAGTACATTATTTAAAATTACGCCTGCTTCAAGTCCTGCATTTTCCACGATTAAACGGAGAGGCTCTTCGAGTGCGCGGCGCACGATACTTACTCCTAATCCGATATCACCTTTGAGTAAAGTATCCTTGATTCCCCCTTTTCCGGACTTTAAGGCAGCTATAGAACGAACCAGCGCAACGCCTCCTCCAGGTACGATTCCCTCTTGCACTGCGGCTTTAGTAGCGTGCAAAGCATCATCTACTCTATCTTTTTTCTCTTTCATTGCCACTTCAGTAGCTGCACCCACAAAAATTACGGCAACACCTCCGGCAAGTTTAGCCAAACGCTCTTGAAGTTTTTCCTTATCATAATCAGAAGTAGTGGTTTCGATTTGTGCCTTGATTTGATTGACACGGGCTTTAATATCATCAGAATCTCCCACTCCTCCTACGATAGTAGTATTATCTTTATCTACCGTTACTCTATCAGCACGTCCTAACATGTCAATGGTAACACCATCTAACTTATAACCTTGCTCTTCGGAAATTACCATTCCTCCTGTGAGGATTGCAATATCTTCCAACATCGCTTTTCTTCTATCTCCAAATCCGGGAGCCTTTACGGCGGCAACTTTAAGCACCCCTCTGATTTTGTTTACAACAAGCGTAGCAAGTGCTTCTCCGTCTATATCTTCTGCAATAATCAATAACGGACGACCTGTCTGCATAGTGGCTTCAAGTGTAGGCATCAAATCTCTCATATTAGAGATTTTTTTATCATAAATTAGGATATAAGGCTTATCTAACTCCACTTCCATCGCGTCAGAATTCGTAACGAAATAAGGAGAAAGATACCCTCTATCGAACTGCATTCCTTCTACCACGTCTAAATAGGTTTCAAGTCCTTTCGCTTCTTCAACGGTAATCACTCCATCTTTACCCACTTTATCCATTGCTTGAGCGATGATAGAACCGATTTCGCTATCATTGTTCGCAGAAATAGTTCCTACTTGCTCGATTTCTTTGGAGCCGGAGATGGGTTTAGACATCTTTTTAAGTTCAGTTACAACGACTTTTACCGCTTCTTCGATTCCGCTTTTTAACTCCATCGGATTTGCGCCGGCAGTTACATTTTTAAGCCCTTCGCGTACAATTGCTTGTGCGAGAACGGTAGCGGTAGTAGTTCCGTCTCCTGCAATATCAGCAGTTTTGGAAGCAACCTCTTTTACCATTTGCGCGCCCATATTTTCGATAGCGTCTTTGAGTTCGATTTCTTTGGCTACAGTGACTCCATCTTTGGTAATTTGGGGCGCACCAAACTTCTTATCAATCACTACGTTACGCCCTTTGGGACCCAATGTTACTTTCACTGCATTAGCGAGCGCGTCCACTCCTTTACGAAGTTTTTCGCGGGCTTCCATTTGAAATTCAATTTTTTTTGCCATTTTATTCTAATTTTGGTTTTAAGAATGTTGAAAATAAAATTTGTAAAAATAGGTTAGAGATTAAACGATTGCCAAAATGTCAGATTCTCTCATGATGAGGTACTCTCTTCCTTCAATATTGATTTCTGTTCCGGAATATTTACCGTAAAGCACCGTGTCGCCCACTTTTACCGTTGTTGGTTCATCTTTTTTGCCAGGACCTACCGCCACTACTGTTCCTCTCTGTGGCTTTTCTTTTGCAGTATCAGGAATAATAATTCCACTGCTTGTTTTTGTGTCTGCCTGAGCAGCTTCTACTACTACTCTGTCTGCTAAAGGTTTAATATTTAATTCCATAAATTAAAAAAGTTTTTTATCTATTTTTGAAAACTAATTTTTGACAACCTCCTTACGAAAAGTATGCCAACCTCGATTTTCTGCCACTTATTCTATTTTGGGTGAAAAAATGTCAGTTATGAGCGATTTCTTAATGAGTAGAGAGAAATATTATATTTTATGATTCGAAATTTGTACTAAAAATGCTAGGCGAAATAGAGATAAACTCCATTTCGTTTTTTATAATAATTACCTATTGGTGAGAAGGTTAATCCTCCCTCCTTTAATCAACTAAAACCAACGCCCTTTCATACTCATTAGTATGAAAGGGCGCAAAACCAGTAAAATCCGAGAAGAATTATTGTTTCCTAAAACAGAAAGTTATTCATTCTTTAGGATAAATGATCTGGCTTTTAGTGGAAGGAGAATAGGGGCGAATAATGAGTTTTACTCTACGATTAGATGCCCTGCCTTCCGGGGTTTTATTCTCCTTTATGGGGTCAATCTCACCCGTATCCAAAAAGCGCGCCACTTTTACCTTCAATCCTTTTGCGTTGAGATAGGCAAATACTGACTCGCTTCTTCGTTCAGAAAGTCGGAGATTTGTTTTGCCTGTTCCTACGGCATCTGTGTATCCATATACTTCGGCTTCAAGAACC
>CAUJFT010000428.1 GCA_963169475.1 Bacteroidota bacterium
AACCCGTCAGTTTCCCTTTCGTTTTTTGGAAAAATATCTCCATTCCATAAGCCCGCCCCAACCCGTAAACAAATTCTGTTTCGTAATCATTCCGGAGGTCAAAGGTGTAATTTTCGTTGTATTCTACTTGATTTCTCATTCTTCGGTGAAATAGCTCCACAGAGACCTCAAACCTGTTTTTATTTAAGTTCTGGAAATATCCAATAGAGTATTGCTCCCCGCGCTGTGGGCGGATAATCGTAGAGCTTGGAACCCAGAAATCAGATGGAAATGACCCATTCACAGAAACCATGTGGACGTATTGACTATTTTCATTGAATGAGGCTTTAATAGAGCTATTGGTATTGAGGCTATATCGCACCGAAATACGGGGTTCCAAGCCTCCGTATGCAATAACATTTTGAAGGTTATTGTAGCGTACTGTGTCTTTTGCCTCTCCGTCTGCATTATAGATTGGTTTTTTGTAGGGACCAATGTGCTGAAAAGCCGAAAGCCTTAGCCCGGCATTAATCCGAATTTTGTCCGTTACATCTACCTCGTCTTGTACAAAAACTGCATATTCCATTCCGTACTTACGGAAACGGTCAGAGCGGTTGATTTCCAGCGTATCTATCTGAATATATAACCCGTTGGGGTCAAAGGTATGATGAATGGCATTTACTCCAAATTTAATCCGATGGCGGGTGTTAGGGTAATAATCAAAATTCATTTTTGCATTAAAATCCCTGACGTGGGAGGATAAGCGAAAAGTAAATGACCGAAATTCTATATTAGATTTAAAATCATAGTCACTGTAAATCAGCGTGGTGTTCATAAAGAGCTTGTCGCTAAAAAGGTGATTCCACCGGATTGTAGCGGTAGTGTTTCCCCATGGGGTGCTGAATTTAAAGCCGGTCTCTTTACTATTAAAGGAAAAAATATCTCTACCAAGGTAGCCGCTTACGTATAGCCTATCTTTATCGGAAATGATATAATTTGCCTTAGCCGTCAAATCAAAGAAATAATACCCTGACCCTTTGAAAGGAGATGAACTTTTAATGAAAGGCTGGGCAAGTGCGTCTGCATAGGTTCTTCTACCCGAAACAATAAAAGAAGCCTTATCCTTTACGATGGGACCTTCTAAGGTAAGACGGGAGGCGATTAGCCCCACCCCGCCTTTTCCGTGAAAGGATTGATTATTTCCTTCTCTCATGGACACATCTACCACAGAAGCAAAGCGACCACCATATTGAGCGGGCATATTTCCTTTATACAGCGTAAAATCTTTTACCGCATCGCCGTTAAAAACCGAAAAAAAACCCATTAAGTGTCCGGGATTATATACAGGTGCTTCGTCTAATAAAATCAGGTTTTGGTCGGGTCCTCCTCCACGCACGTACAGACCGGTTGTTCCCTCTGCTGCCTGAACCCCCGGTAGAAGCTGAATCGTTTTCATAATATCTACTTCTCCAAGCAATACAGGTAGCTTTCTTACGGTTTCGATATTCATCTCCACCTTGCCCATTTCTGTACTCTTTACATTTTCATCTTTTCGCTCATCAGTTATCAATACTTCTCCTCCCGAAAGGTCTTCCGTTTCCATCTTTAGATTTAATGAAATCGCTTTATCCAAGCGGATAGGTATCTTTTGCGTCCGATACCCTAAATTTTCTACTACAAGTACGTAGTCTCCCGTAGGGGCAGTAAGGGAATAAAACCCATAATCGTTAGAATAAATCCCATACTCTGTAGTCTCTAAAAAGATTGCACTTCCTGTCATACTTTCTCCTGAATTTGCGTCCTTTATGTAGCCGCTAATCGTAAAAGAAGATTGTCCAACTACTGACACCCCCGAAAATATAAATAAAATAAGGAAAAGAACGCTAGTGAAGAGATATCGTCGCATGATTTATGAAAAATTTACTCTTAAACCGCTATGTTTATTTTTTGTTGTATAAACCGAAACTTATATCCGAACCAATACAATCGCCTGATTATCCCCATTAAAAAAGATAGTACTAATTGTAAATAAGTACCTGCGCATAACTAGTTTATATTGTATAAATTGAAATTATTGGTGATAATCAATTATTTAACGATTATTTTAGGCTAAATTTAATACAAGACAAATTGGACTTGATACTTATCTCTTCTGAATTACATTTTGAACACAATATTTTGATTGTCGCCATATCTATGATGTTCTAAAGATGCAATATTACGACTTTTTATATAAATACTAAGTAGGAGCATTACTGAATATTTGATTCCACCTCTACATCTTCGTTCATACGTGCTACAACCTCACAAAATTGTACATTACGTCCTATAATTAAGCCTAATAAATAACTAATAATGAAATTCTTACGTGATAAATTTATTTTTTCTCAAAAAAGTTGCCTAACGAAAATATTCTGTTTAAATTTGTATTGTACAATTTCTTCATGACCTTGTATAAGACGTGATTGCTTTGTTTTATAACACAAATTTACACCTTTTTTATCCTAAAAAATGTCGGGTAGAGTAAGAAAAAATTATCTCGGACAGACAAATCATTTAACAAAACCATAAAAACAGAACAATTTCAAAAATCAAACAATCAATAATATGGAAACAACAGAAATTACTGCAATCTTAGTCTTCGGACTAATCTCACTACTGGGTTTATTTGGCAGTTTATCCTACGCAATAAAGCCACTAATGTCAATTCCCAATTTCCGTACGGCAATGGACGCAGACTTTGAGCCATTTGTTAAATCCGGCAAAGACCAGGAGACAGGTTTTAAGAAAACTATCTCTTACCTCGCAAGCACAGTATTAGGAGCCAACTTTATGACACTTTTCATTATTTGGGCAGCATTCAAAGAACATTCTGCGTTTGCATGGTGGTCATTATGGTATTGGCCAATCATGTTTTTATGGCACTTTATGCTATATAAGAAATCAAAGTGGAGTATTTTGCAAATTGTGTTTTTACTTGCTTCGCTTACAGCACTTATTTTGACAAGGCACATTGCATTTGGCTGACATACAAGAAATGATGATATTGGTTGAGAGAAAAGAAGCACATGCCTGTAACAAGGTATTGCCAAAATGGCGGCAGAAGTGCTACTATGAAACTTTTGTACTAAATTCAACAGTAGTAATTCTATTGAACTTTAGTGCTAATAATCCCCCACTTCGCCAAGCCCTAACCCGTTGACGGTCAAGCTACACCGCAACAAACAAAATTTGAACAAACGAAATGAACAACAAAATAA
>CAUJFT010000429.1 GCA_963169475.1 Bacteroidota bacterium
TTATGATAATTCTGTAAAACGCCAAATGGGGGTGGTAACTGATTGGAATATGCGTACTGAAATCTTTGACAGATGGCGTAAACCCGGAGATATGGCCACCTATCCGCGACTTACCATGGATCCCGGAATGTACGGGCTTTCTTCTGAATGGCAATACAACTCTACCCTATGGCTCTATGATGCTTCTTATGTCCGTATGAAAAACCTGACAGTCGGATATACTTACAAAATGCCGACCACTTCCAAAATTAAGTCGCTCCGGCTATATGCAATCGGAACAAACTTGTTTACCCTTACCAATTATCCCGGACTAGACCCCGAGATTGCACGCGACTTTGAGAACCCACAAGATAGGAATATGTCTGTTGGCATAACGTATCTTAGTGCGCCTCAACAACGTTCTTTTAGCATAGGTATTAATGTAGGACTTTAATCATTCTTTATTTTCTCAAAAAAATGAAAAAAATATCAAATTATATCATTTTGATTTCTGTGCTTATAGGGGTGGCGTTCTCCTCTTGTAAAAACTTTCTGGAGCTTAAACCAGAAGGGGTAATTCTGGAAGAAGACGCGCTAAAGAACAAGGATAGTCTTCTTAAACTTTTGAATAGTTCCTACGACGCTGCCCGCTCCGGAAATTATTTCGGAGGGCGCGTATGGTATTTGCCGGATATGATGGCAGACGATTTAGACGGAACACTTTTCACTACTGACTGGGGTTCTTTCTATAATCACAGAACGTCTATATTCATTCCGGCTTGCGGAGAAGTATGGCAGGACCCTTATATTGTAACGTATAGAGTGAACACTATCTTAGCCAAATTGGAGGAAGTAGAAGGATTGACCGAACAAGATAAAAAATGGTTTGAGGGTCAATGTAAATTCTGGCGTGCAGTTGGGCATTTTGAATTGGTTCGGATTTTTGGGCAACCCTACGGAAGCGGACGGGAAAACGAAGCCCAATCCGGAATCCCTATCCGACTCATCGCAAGCCAAGATAAAACCGTAAGAAATACAACACAAGAAGTCTATACGCAAGTATTAAAGGATTTGGACGAATCCATTGCTGCACTTACAGGAAACTTTAATGTTCCTAAGTGGTATGTGAATGTGTGGGCGGCTAAGGCTTACAAAGCACGGGTTCTTTTTCAGATGAATAGAACTACTGACTGCTTACCAATATTAAATGAGGTCATTCAGTATCAGGGAGACAACCTCGAAATGGACCTTGAAAAAAGAATCAGTACTTGGGGAGGAGCAAACGAACCCTTTGGCAAGGAGGTAATCTTCGGGCTTCATAGCCGCAGCGATATTAATACAGACCTGCTTGACCGCTATAAAAAACGCTCCAATGGAACCGTAGATTTACCCATTTCTAATGAGATACTCTCTTTGGTCAATTCTGAACCCAATGATCTTAGGGCTACCGCATGGATTGAGACTAGCACCGTAGATGGAAGAACGATTGTTGTGAGTAAAAAATTTAATTACTTGAATAACTCCCGAAAGTTTATTATTCCTATTATTCACCTTACAGACTTAAAACTCATGCGTGCAGAATGCCTTGCATCTTCTAATGGATTGGGCGCACTCGCAGACCTAAATGCTATCAGAAACCGTGCAGGCTTATTAGATTTTACCTCTACCGACGTGAACGCCCTTAAAAACGAAATCCGTAAACAACGCCGGATTGAAATGTTTGGAGAAGGAAGCCGGCTACATGAGGTAAAAAAAGTCGGTGCTTTTGAACAATCCGGGCTAACCATTCGCCTTCTTGACCCCGTCTTGTGGAATTGCCCCGGTATGATTGCTCAAATCCCTAATGCCGAAATTGCTGGCAACTTAAATATCCTTAGAAATGAGGAGGGGGGCTGTAATTAATTCATTATTCTTATCAATTCATAAACCAATTTAATTTATCAAAAATATATGCGTATCTACAAACTGCTCGTGCCGGCACTATTGATGATAGTCGTATTTATTTCCGGATGTAAGAAACCACAAGAACTCCCTATTGGAGAGCCTTACAGTCAGGTAGAAGGGATTCAAGGAACTTTTCGTTTAAGTAAGGTGGAGCAAATTGATGAAATCACCCTGAACCTTGACAAGACATTGGACGTTTCCGAAGTGTTCCTTGGAGGTAACCCTATGGAAATTACTTTCAACGCTGAAAATGTAACGATAAATGCCAATGATACTCCAGACTATTTCAGCAATGGAGCTGCTACGCTTACATGGAAATTCGACGACAATCAATTCCCCACAAAGGTGATTATCAATAACGGAGATGCCGAATGGAGTTTGTTAAGCCCAATTCGCACCTCTGATAATATACTTGCCTTTAAGGTATCGCGTTTTTATAGAGGGAAAAAAGCAATAACCTATAATTTTTCTTTTGAAAGACAATAATTAGTGCTACACAAAAAACAATTTGCCAAAAATAATGAAGAAAATATTATCAATCCTCCTTATAGGTATCACCGGAGTAGGTACCTTGTCTGCACAAGCACTTATTGCAGAACCAGCAGACTTCTCCCCTACAGATTCGGTGAAGTTTATCATAGATATTAAGCAATGTACGAATCAACAGCTCCTTGGGCATGACCCCGAAGATGTTTATCTATGGACATGGAAGCCAGAGGAGGCGGGTCGTCCGGCAGAGTGGGCGCAAGGCACTTGGGGTGCATCTAATCCCAATCTTAAAATGAAGTATGAAGGAGACAATGTCTGGAGTTTTAAAATGGTACCCGT
>CAUJFT010000430.1 GCA_963169475.1 Bacteroidota bacterium
ATTATAGGAGCTTTTTTTATTTTAAAAAGGCAGGTAAAGAAACACAAAATATGGTAGAAGTAGAGCCGGTTACTGTCCCGGAAACTCCCGAAAACAAACCCCCTTTGCCGGAACACAATATTCCTCCGGCAATTGAGGAAAAAACAACCATTATTCAACCAGAAAAACCAAGCATCAAAGTTCCTCCTATACATAATCCGGAAATACCACTTGTATCAGAACGTCCAAATATAAAACCACCCGTTGTGGAAGAAATGCCCGCCCCAAAGAAAAAAAATTGGGTGCTTTGGGGAGTGATGATAGGATTCGTTTTAACCGGAATCTTTGCCATCTTGTGGTACTTCACAGAGGGTCCGGGTTCTACGAACACCCATTTTGAAACATACTATAAAAAAGCACAAGCGCAGGTAGCAGAACAATGTGAAAAATTAGGTAAATGTAGCGAAGCAAAGGGCGTAGTAAACCAAGCAAAATCGGCAGCAGAGACGATGGAGGAACACCGCCTTGCCGATAGTCTATTGGCAAGGGTAATGAGAAAAGAAGATGAAATCCGAAAAAAAGCAACCCTTAACGTTCCCGACCCCGAACCGACCGATAAAGGCAAAAGCGATGAAAAGGCAGAAGGTAACCCCAAATCCAAAACGGTA
Source organism: Bacteroidota bacterium (assembly GCA_963169475.1). GTDB lineage: Bacteria > Bacteroidota > Bacteroidia > J057 > J057 > JAAFHL01. The sequence goes on from CAUJFT010000430.1 coordinate 648, forward strand.
ACCCCCAAAGCAAATGCACCCGTTACGCCCAAGACCACGACCACTTCCGTGCCGAGCAACAAGCCAGCGGCTACCACTCCTGCAAAACCCTCTGAGAAACCAGCAGCAACAACAACCAAACCTGTTACACCTCCGGTTCAGGTTACTCCTTCAAAAATTTCTTCCGATAAACTCAAAACACCACCACCCGCTTCCGAATCTTCCTCTAACCCAAAATAAATCTGTAATGGGTTTGAACTACATGCAACTACATAATTAGGCAAAAAGTAATAAACAATGTAACTTCATTCTGGTTTTTGCTACATATTACAAAAAAAATAAAAATTTGTACTTATGTTTAAAGTAGGAATCAAAGCATTTACATTATTCGTTTTTGTCGGATTTACGGGTTCAACATTCGCCCAAAAGCAAACCCCTCCTGCCAAAGCTCCGGTAGGTTGGCATCACATGGATTTGAAGAAGGACGGTTATCTAGGAATCAGCACCGAGCAAGCCTACGAGCAATTAAAAGGAATGAAGTCCCAAAAGGTTGTGGTAGCGGTCATTGATGACGGAGTAGATATTTATCACGAAGACCTTAGCGCAGTAATCTGGACTAATCAAAAAGAAATTCCCGATAACGGAATTGACGACGATAAAAATGGATATATAGATGATGTACATGGCTGGAATTTTATCGGAGGAAAATCAGGAGACGTGGACCAAGATACAAAGGAGATTACGCGTTTGTACAGTGGATTAAAAGCGAAATATGAGAATGCAGACCCCGCAAAAGTGGTGGATAAAGTGGAGTACAACCGTTATTTGAGTATTAAAAAGGATTATGAGAAAGAGTTAAAGGAGGCACAGCAACAATTAGATATGGTAAATGCTATGGAGACCATTTTTAGAGGGGCTGCCAAAGGAAATACAGTAGTTTCGCTTTCCCAAGTAAAAGAGTTTATTAAAACCTATAAACCAACTACAGCAGCAGAGAAAAAGGCTAAAACGATTCTTAAAATTCAATTAATGGCTGCTAAGGGAGACAATGTATTACCGGTAGATGAAATCTTTAAGGAGGCAAAAACCCAAATGTCCACCTTTACTGATTATCACCTAAATCTTAATTTTGACCCGAGAAGTACAGTGGGAGATAATTATACGAACGCTAATGAGCATTTTTATGGAAATAACCATGTTATAAGCCATAATGGAGACCACGGAACCCACGTAGCAGGATTAATTGGAGCAGTAAGGACAAATGAGATTGGCGGAAAAGGGGTAGCCGATAATGTAGAAATTATGACACTTCGCGTAGTTCCTGACGGAGACGAGAGAGATAAAGATGTAGCAAATGCTATTCGTTATGCAGCAGATAACGGAGCAAAAGTGGTAAATATGAGCTTCGGAAAAAGTTTTTCTTACAATAAAAAGGTAGTCGATGAGGCAGTAAAATATGCGGCTTCCAAAGATGTACTTCTTGTCCACGCTGCCGGAAATGATGCTTCTAATAACGATAAAGGAAATAACTTCCCCAATGATGTGTTTGAAGACGGGAACGTAGCGACTAACTGGATTGAAGTAGGAGCCTCTAATTGGAAACCCGGTAAGGATAGAACGGCTAATTTCTCCAATTATGGTAAAACACGTGTGGATCTCTTCTCTCCGGGCGTGGATATTTTTTCCAGCACCAAGGATAATAAATACGACTCTTATCCCGGAACAAGTATGGCTTCTCCGATTGTAGCGGGAACGGCTGCCTTAATTCGGAGCTATTTTCCTACCCTCACCGCCCCACAAGTAAAGGATATCCTCATGCAGTCTGTTACCCCTATTACGGATAAGGTAAAAATACCCGGAAGCAAAAAGAAAACGAAGTTTTCTGCACTTTGTGTATCTGGAGGCATAGTAAATGCTGCCAAAGCCGTAGAGCTTGCAAAGAAAAAATAATACTTTCCATTCCGCAAGGAAATGGAGGCATAGTATAAGAGGCTGTCTAAAAAGGTAAAACAATTTTTAAAAACTGATAATTTGTTAATTTTTAGCTCTAAAAAGAAGTGCTTTTTAATAAATCATCAATAAATAGCTATTTAAAATAATAAATATAAGTTCATTTTTCGTATAAATATCCTTTTTCGACAGCCTCGTTTTAATGGCAATGTCCTTACTTAGTGTTCCATGCAGAATTATATAAGTTATTTATTAGGCTTAATTATGGGGCGTAATGTACAATTTTGTGAGGTTACAGCGCATATATGAACGAAGAGGTAGAGTCGAATATTCGGAGGATAGAACGTTTTTTCAAGTATTTTTAAGTGGATTTTGTAGGTTTTGCTAAGTTATTAGACAATAAGATAGATTTTCATATCTGCCTGCCTGCCTCTGCCGGCAGGTCATCTTCCTCAAATCTATACATAAAAAAAATGTCGGGTAGAGTAAATTATTCCATATAAGTGCCTGCGCATAATTAGTTTATATTGTATAAATTTGAAACTATTACTGATAATCAATTGTTTAACACTTGTTTTAGGATAAATTTAATACAAGACAAATTCGACTTGATACTTATCCGCCTTAATTCAACACTATCTCCACTTCAATCCCGATACATTAGAAGAGGAAGACTTTGCCCTATCATGAGCTAAAACCAAATTTCTGATGGAATGGGAAACAGAAAATCGGCGCAAAATGTGGGGATAAATCAAATCTCAAAAACATTAGCCTTCCGTAGAATCATCATCCTCAGGCGTATCGCCTTCCTCATTGGGTGGGGGCGTTTGCGGTTTGGGCAAAGCCCACCAAAAACCTCCTAAAAGTGCAAGTAATAAAGCTCCCATAATTACTATTTTTTTATCTTATACGCAAAATGGCTACTTATAGTTCTGAATAACCGCGCCCTTGAAAGGCATTACAAGTGCTGTTACCAAAGCTACGGGTGGTTTTGGTAGCGCGCAGCTTCATTTTAATCAAGCCTCCATTGCCGCCGATAATTTCAAGCAAATGATGGACGGGATAATAGCTCCTGCCGTTGCGTTTAATAAGTCGCAGAAAGAACTCCAAGCAATTACAAATGTATCCAACGAACAATTAGAAGGGATTAGCGAAAAAGCACATGGGCGTATTAGCATTAGGAACTATAAATACTACAATATCAAGGGCTTTGATTTTTATGAGCATTGGAAAGAAAGCAATATTAGCACACTTTGTATCGTTGATAGACATTTTACAGAAATAAAAACAGGCAAAATTATGCAGGATACCGCTTTTTATATCTCCAATAAAGTTCCTCAATCGCAAAAACTATTCGTTGATATGGCTAATGCGATTCGGAAACATTAGGTGGTAGAAAATAGGCATCAAGTTCGAGATGTTACCTTCAAGGAAGACCTTGTTCGAACGATTAAGGAAAATATTTCCAGGAATTTAGCTATCTTGAGAACCATTGCAATTGAATTTATCCGTAAATTTACCTTTAAGTCTTTTGCTGAGTGAGGCTATTGATAATTTTGACGATAATACGAATTTCCTCTTTGCTCATTTAATTAATGCCAACTTTTTATGAGAAAGCCATGCTTCCTTATGAGACAAATAATACTATAGCAAGCCCTCTCTACGCACCCTCATATCGAATGCGATGGCTTTACAATTATATACTGACAAATCCAAAAAATGCTTATCATTTTTTCTCCCCGATTACCTATCCTCTGTTTTTCTGACGAATAGTTGCGTCTATTTGATTTTTTTTATCTATCTTTGTCCATGTAAATCGTTATGAAGCTTAGTTTGATTGCAACACAAAATCACGCTTTTTAACGACTTCCTCCTTTTCTCTTAACCACACAATCCGTTAGGACTAGTTAGACGCTTATAATTATAATGTATAGTAGAACGATGCTATCGCATCGCCCATATAGACTTCTGCCAGAACATCATGCTTAAAAATATTCGGACGCTTTCAGACATAGAACTTAAAGACCTCCTCACCACTTTGGGTGAGAAACCCTATCGTAGCAAACAAATTACAGAATGGTTATGGGAAAAACATGTATTAGATTTTGATGAAATGCAGAACCTAAGTAAACCTCTTAGGATTTTGTTAAAGGAAAACTTTATAACCCAACCCGTAACCACAGAATCTGTACTACAAAGTAGTGATAAAACTCGTAAATATATTTTCAGATTACACGATGGCAATTTGGTAGAGGGCGTTTTAATTCCTACCGCCACTCGGCTTACCGCCTGTGTATCCTCCCAAGCAGGGTGTTCTCTCTCTTGTAAGTTTTGCGCAACCGGCTATCTAGATTTAAAGCGAAACCTTCATCATTTTGAAATTTATGACCAGATTCAACTGCTTAATAAAGAAGCCCTCTTATATTTTGGAAAACCGCTTTCCAATGTGGTATATATGGGAATGGGGGAGCCTCTACTCAATTACAAAAATGTGTTACAATCTATCGAAAGGGCAACTAACCCCCAAGGAATGGGAATGTCCCCCAGAAGAATCACCGTTTCTACTGCCGGAATTGCCAAAATGATAAAAAAGTTAGGAGATGACGAAGTGAAATTTGAGTTTGCCCTCTCTCTCCACGCCGCAAATGATGAAAAGCGCAACCAGATTATGCCCATTAACGAACATAATCATCTTGACGTACTGACAGAGGCCTTGCTGTATTTTTATGAAAAGACAGGAACCCGTATCACTTTTGAATATATTATTTTAAAAGATTTTAATGACACCCCCCAAGATGCCGTTGAACTTGCCGCCTTTGCCCGAAAAATCCCCTCCAAAATAAATATCATCGAATATAACCCCATTACCGAAGCCGATTTTCTCAACACTAGTCAAAGGAAAACCGAAGAATTTGTAAATATCCTTGAATCCAAAGGACATATCGTAAATGTAAGAAGAAGCCGCGGCAGAGACGTGGACGGTGCTTGTGGCCAACTTGCCCTTAAAACAAGAGGAGATAAAAAATAAAACCCTCAATTAAGGAACAAAATGTAACCAATACTCCCATTTTTGAGTAAAAATACAAAAAAAATTTTCAGATTTCACATAGACTTATTACTTTTGGCAAAATTTGTAAATCATTCATTATGAAAAAGGGAATATTCTTATTATTTGCGTGTATTTTTATGTTTTCTGTCCAGAACGTCATGGCACAACCAACAGGTGATGCTGAAATTGTTATGCCGGAAGAGCCATTGCTAAACCCCATGCAGCTTCAGAGAGAAAAAACCTATTACAGTCTTGAAGAAGCCCTTCAAAATCCTGAAAAGGTTTTTAAACTGAACCTCAGTAATCAAAAGCTAAAATCTATCCCCGCCGAAATTTTTTTCCTCACCAATTTGCAGTGGTTAGATTTGAGTGAAAATAGAATCCAGGCTATTCCGGCTGAAATGGGAAACCTCAAAAGGCTTCAGTTCCTGAATCTTTATAGCAATAAAATTAAATTATTGCCTGCCGAAATGCAAGAGCTTGGAAATCTCCACACGCTATTTGTCGCAGAAAATCGATTGACCGAAATCCCCGCTTGGGTAGGAGGAATGGGAAAATTAAGAACCTTTAATTTTGCCTATAACCGTATCACTAGACTCGAAGCCGAAAGAGCGCAAACCGCACTCCGTAAGAGTAATGCAGACCACGGGTTCAAAAACTAATGCTTGATGCTTGTATATGTCCAAAATAACCTAAGCCCTATAAAAAGGCTTGGGTTATTTTGTGTAAATGCACGTCCTCTATTTTTTATACCCGCTCAAAAAAGAAGCCGAAGTACGAAAAAAAAAATATGCTGTGCAGCGTTTTGTTTTTTTGCTGCGTCTAAGAGATAAAATATTGGTATAAGCGGAAAAAGTATTACCTTTGCACCACTTTATAATATCAGTATTTTTGTAGGGGAAAATAATCCCATTAACAATTCGTTTAAAAGTCAAATTTTAATATTTTTAGTTTAACAAATTAATTGAATCAAACAATGAAAAAGTTTTTTGCTTATTTCGCTTTTTGCGCAACTATCATCGTAGGTCTTGCGGTTTCTTCTTGTAGCCAATGTGGTAATGTGGACTGTGGTACTAACGGCTCTTGTGACGAAACTGACGGAAGCTGTATCTGCGATGCAGGTTGGGAACTAGGGGCTACCTCTAAAAAATGTGATGTTGAGATGCGTGCTAAATTCATCGGTACTTGGAGAGGAACTGATTGTGGTGCTTCTGCTCCTCATAATATCGTTATCACTACCTCTGCTACTGACGTAACTAAAGTATCTATCTCTAACTTCGGTAATGCTTTCTGCGGTGCTTCTGACCTCGTAGCTACTGCTGCCGTAGGTACTGACGGTTCTAAATTACAGAGCTTCTCTACTGATTGTCCTTCTACTACAGCCTCTATCAATGCTACAGGTAACTCTATCACTCTAGATGCTGCTGGTACTACAATGACTTGTAGCTACAATGTAAATGTAGGGGGTACACCTTATGCTTGTACTTTAACTTACACTAAACAATAATTATTGTAGGGTATAAAATTATTAAACCGGTTTTTCAGGATAATTTCTGAAAAACCGGTTTTTTTGTGTCTATAGGCATAAGACGTACGCATTAAAAAAACATACGCCATGTTGAGAGAAGCAAAGCCTCACATATCTTATTAATGGAGCAGGCACTCTTTCCCGTGCCGTTAGGCACATCTACGGAATTTACCCTTTTAATTGTGAACGAAATAAAGACATATCTTTTATTTTAATGTGTTTTCCGTATTTATATAGCTACTCTTCAAATAGGTTCAGTATAAAAAAGATGTATCTTTGCCCCTCGTAAATAAATACACAGTCTTGGGTAATTTTTTACACGAAAACAATCAATTTCCACTACTTTATACATTATTTCCAAAAAACATCCGTAATAAAAAAAGATTATTTCACTTATTAATTTTAAATAAAAAAATGAAAAAGGTAATTTTTAGTGTTGCTTTTATCGCATTATTTTCTGTTTCTGCTTTTGCACAAGGAAACCCCTCCGGAAAAAAAGGAGGAAAAATCTCCACAGAGCAAGTCCCCGGCGAAGATAGACAAGCACAAAACTATATGAATGACGGAAGGTCAGGAAGAACAATCGCCATAGAATCCAAAGATTGTGCTGCCGAACATTTAGGAACTATTCTTTTCCATAACCAAACCAAAAAATTAATTACGCTCGAAGTAACAGATATAAAAAATGAAAAAGTATGTGAAGTAACAATTGAGTCGGGAAAATCCATGTATGTGAGAGATATTGAAATGGGAGAATACCTTTACAAAATGAGTTCTTCCAAGAAAGCTAAAAAGAAAAACATGGTTAACGTCATTGAGTGTACCCTCAAATCTATTGTAATAGACGCAAAGACCTTCAAGTAAAGAAGTTAAAACGATTTAATAAATCCGGGATTTATTTTCTATCTATAAGAGAGGAAATATCTTCCGGATTTTTACAATTTTCACCATATATTTTCTCTATTTACTCATATAACCCGTAGTTAATACCCTTTAAAGCCCTAATTTTCATTTTTTTTCACTTTTTTGATAAAATTATCATTTTTTTTATGAAAAAAGTAGAAATATGAATCTTTATACCGTAAATTTGCGGACGGTTGTCGAATTACGGATAAGTATTAAAAAAATATTAGAAAAATATTAGAATTTTTACAACTTTTTTAATATTTGTTCGTATATTTATGTAATTGCAATCTAAAAGCATTTTTAAATTCTAAAACTAAACATTAAAAACAATTCAAAAGAAAATGAAAAAGTTTAATTTCTTGTTCGTAGCATTGATGGTAATCGCTGTTTCTGTAATCTCTGCATGTGGCGGAAAAAACAACGAAGCCGAAGAGCAACAAAGAGTTCAAGACTCTATCGCTCAAGCCGAAAGAGTCGCTTTCGTTAAAGATTCCTCCGAAAAGGCTGTTAGAGCAAAAGTGGTTGCGGAT
>CAUJFT010000431.1 GCA_963169475.1 Bacteroidota bacterium
CCTTGTTTAAAATAAGTGATTACCAAATATATCATTCGATTTGCGATACCTCCAAACTCCGTAAAGGTCGGTTAGATATGGGGAAATCAAAACCTACGCATTGCCAAAAAGTACCCAATAAAGTAATAGGCATTGGAAGAATAATGCGAATTGACTGACAAGGAGCATAAAAATAAGGGTGTTAAAATTGGTAATTCTATGCAAAAAATGGAATTATTCCGGACACATTAAACAAATATAAGTGGCAATTATCTTCGTAAAAAACACACAGAAGCACAGAATATATTTTTATTTATTCTCTCAAAAATGCAACCGCAGCTATCTTCCTTTCGTCTTAACACAAAAAAGCCATGAAAAAAATCATTCTTATTGTATTTTTTGGGGCAATGCTCCTACCTATGTATTCTCAAGAGTACCTGAAAATAAATAGTGATACGAGTGTAGTAATGCTAACCGCAGCAGGCGCGCGGCATTTTGCAGATATGGCATTGAAGTGTATCCACACGGAATATCCCAATAAAACAAATCATCTAATTATGGACGCTTCGGAGAATATCCCGCCCCAAGCACTGCACCCTGCTTTTTATGGCTGTTTAGACTGGCACTCGTCCGTCCACGGACATTGGATGCTCATAAAATTGTTGAAATTATTTCCGGATTTGCAGGGGGCTGATAGTATCCGGATGCGGCTAGCACAAACCTTTACAGAAGCAAACCTTCTTGCAGAAGCGACTTATTTTGACAGAAAAGGAACTAAATCCTTTGAAAGAATGTACGGTTGGGCTTGGTTGCTAAAACTAGATATGGAGCTTGGAGGGTGGGACGATAAGGACGCTCAAAAATGGCATAAAAATCTCCAACCCTTAACCCGTAAAATTATCCGTTTATATATGGATTTTTTACCCAAACAAACCTATGCCATACGCTCCGGAGTACACCCGAATACAGCATTTGGGTTAAGGTATGCCTTGGACTATGCAAGAAAAACGAAAAATGATACGCTGGAAAACCTTATTATAGAACGAAGTTTGTTTTATTATTCCGAAGACGAACTATGCCCAGGAGGCTATGAACCCGGAGGAGCAGACTTCTTTTCCCCTTGCTTTGAGGAAGCTTTTCTGATGAGCAAAGTATTGGAAGAACAAGCATTTCGTCAATGGCTAAATCGTTTTTTTGAGTTAGAAGCCCTGCAAAAACTGATGAAGCCGGCTTTTGTTTCTGACAGAAGCGACTATCAGATTGTTCATTTAGATGGCTTAAATCTTAGCAGGGCTTGGTGCATGAAGGGAATAGCCTCTGCCCTGTCCCCCACTCACCCTATCAGAAATCCCCTCCAAAAAAGTGCATTAAAGCATATACTTGCCACAGTACCCTACATCGCTAGCGGCGAATATTCCGGCGAGCATTGGCTGGCAAGTTTTGCCGTTTATGCCCTGATTACAGATTAACTCATACAATCTGTGTTAGTAAGGGAGAGGTGGTGGTGCTAAGTGTGAGGTTTTGCTTCGCTCAACATGACACGAGGAGTATTGTCTGTTATCATAAAAAATGCCGAGCAGCACAAGAAAATACAGACGTTACTTGTTTTTTGAGGATTAGTAGGAGATGTTTTTTTCCAAAACCAGGCAACTTTATGTCCTAAATCTCGTTAGAATATTAGTTTAATACTAATTGTTAAAAAATTAAATCTATAAAGAATATGAAAAAGTGGTTTGCTATCAGCCTTTTATTATTAACATTTGCGGCTTTAACGACCTCCTGCACAAGTCAGAGAACCTGTCAGGCAATGAAAACGGATAATCATCGCTAAATATGGTTTGGAAAAATGTAGAAACCCTTTCTCAACTTTCCGAAATCTTTCAATCGTCCTTCCTTAAACCGCAATTGGTATTTAAACATAGTACCCGTTGCGGAATTTCTGTACATGTACTTCATCTTCTGGATTCTATGTCAGCAGCGTTGCTTGAAAAAACAGAAATTCATTATTTGGACTTGTTAGAGCATAGAGAAATTTCTAACCGAATAGCAACTGAATGGGGCATACCACATCAATCTCCTCAAGCAATATTGATAAATGAGGGGAAGGTTGTTTATCATGCTTCGCATTATGCCATTAAACCGGAAATCATACTTTCTAAAATAAAGCCTATTTCTTAAATATTGTTAAATTCTATTAATTTTATAGGAATACTATAAAAAGTCTATAATTTTGTAAGGTCAAACCTTAATTATTATTTCAGAAAACATGAATATGATGAAACGATTTTTATTAATTATTTTTTGTTGCTTATTAGCATTTCGTATTTCTGCCCAAAATCCGGAGAAAATCAAGTTTGAAAAAGTCAAACATGACTTTGGTACAATCTATAAAGGAGAAAAAGCAGATATTACGTTCGAGTTTCAAAATATTTCAGGCGAAACCGTCCAATTGCATAGTGTAAAGGCATCTTGTGGCTGTACTACTCCGAATTGGTCTAAGGAGCCGGTAAGTCCTAATACTAAAGGACATGTATCTGCAAGTTACGACACCCATCGTGTAGGAAATTTCACCAAAACGATTACAGTAGTATATGACACCTCCGGTTTAATCCAGCCCGTTACCCTTACG
>CAUJFT010000432.1 GCA_963169475.1 Bacteroidota bacterium
CTAGAAGCCCTACAGACGCCAAAAGCAGAGCCAACACACCCACCACAAACAATTACGTTTTCAGGGGGGGTTTCTTTTGCGACAAAATCATATACTGCCAAAGCATCATTTAACATGTTGGTCTCTGTTTTTTTTCCTATACTTTTGCCGTAACCTCTGTAATCAGGGATTACTATGTTATACCCTCTTTCCGTAAAATGACTATGAATTTTCCCCCAACGCTTCAAGTTATCAGCATTTCCATGAAAATAAAGTATCGTACCTTTGGGATTGTTTACCCTAAAATACAAAATATTAAGCCTGCCTCCTTCCGGAGTATCGAGAAAATATTCTTCATTTTGAGCTTCAAATGTAAAGAGATAATTCTGTGAGATTTTTCTGGGTAAAAAAATGAAATATTCCATCCAATATCGGGTACAACAGAACCCGATAGCATATACAAACACGGCTACTAAAACAAGATAATATATCATTGTTCAAAAATAGGCTGCAATTTTAGCTTATTTTTAGATATAATTTATTATATCCTATTAGGTTTTACATTTTTTACTACATTCCATTTAATAAAATAGTTTCTTAGATAGTAGGACGAACGTAAATTTCTCATGGGATAAAGATATTTTAGTGCATTTACCCTATTTTTTAGAGATTCCTAAAAATATTTATAGGGGCATACAACCCTTTTGGCTTTAATGGCGTTTAGTAGTTTATAGTGAAATTAAAAGTGAAATACTTCTCATAGTTTCTCGGGGAAATTGAAACTAATCCTGAAATAAAAATCTTACGAGGTGAGCTTGTAAGATTTTTTTATTTACAAATATTGTGGTTATTTTGCGATGAATATCAGTAAAGGAAATCGTAACTAACTAAATTCTTCATGTCAAATACAAGTCAGGGGGCATACGTAACCCTCACCGTTGAAAATGGAATTGGAACCATTTGTTTTTTTCACCCTCAAAGCAACTCCTTGCCCGGTGCTTTACTCTCAAAGCTGGCAGAAGCTATTACTGAAGCTGGCAATCATTCAGCGGTTAAGGTAATCGTACTCAAATCTGAAGGAGAAAAGACATTTTGTGCGGGAGCTTCTTTTGATGAACTGATAGCGATTGAAGATAAAGAAACAGGGTTAGCGTTTTTCTCTGGTTTTGCAAAGGTAATCAATGCCTGTCGTAAAGCCCCTAAATTTATTATCGGCAGAGTTCAGGGTAAAGCCGTTGGAGGGGGAGTAGGGATTGCTGCTGCTGTAGATTATTGTTTTGCTACTCAAAAAGCGCAAGTAAAACTTAGTGAGCTTGCTGTGGGGATTGGTCCCTTTGTAGTAGGTCCGGCCGTACAACGAAAAACGGGTTTGTCTGCATTTTCCCAAATGAGCATTAATGCCACAGTATTCTATTCGGCAGCATGGGCAAAAGAAAAAGGACTTTTTACAGAGGTATTTGATACTGCGGAGGAGATGGATGCTGCCGTATCAGCATTGGCTGCGACCCTCTGTCAGTCAAGCCCCGAAGCGATGCAAATGCTTAAAAGTATATTTTGGGAAGGGACGGAAAATTGGGATACCTTGCTTGTAGAAAGAGCCGGCATGAGTGGTGAGTTAGTTCTTTCGGATTTTACACGTCAAGCAATTCATCAATTTAAGAAAAAATAAGCAATTTTTTTAAAATTAATTTTTATTTAGTTTGCTGAAAATCATTATATTATTAGTGTATTTAAAAAAAAACAGAGAATAGATATAGATTACATTTTTTTTTCATTGCGGTATAATTTGAATATTTAAAGATAAATGCTCAAATTTGCCCCTAAATCAATAAGTATGATAAATAGTATTAAAATCGGTGATAAAAGTGTAAAACTTATGGGCGAAATACCCAAAGTAGGAGACGAGGCTCCGGAGGCTACTTTTGTAAGAAATGATATGTCAGAATTTAGCCTTTATGATATTAACGAACCCGTAAAAGTACTTTTGGGAATCCCTAGTATTGACACGGGAGTATGTCAAAAACAAACTCGGATATTCAACGAAATGATGGGGGAGTTTGAAGGAGTAAAGACTTTGATTATTTCTAGGGACTTGCCCTATGCGCTGAAGCGTTTTTGTGGCGCAGAGGGGATTGCTAATGTAGAGTTAGTGTCCGATTATCGCTATAACGACTTCAATCAGGATTTTGGCGTAGAGATTATGGACGGTACCATGAAGGGCTTATCTGCACGTTGCGCTTTTGTAGTGGATAAGGATTTTATTATTCGCTATGTAGAGATTGTTCCGATTATTGGTAATGAGCCTAACTACGAAGCCATTGCCGAAGTAGTACAAAAATATCTAAAAAAGTAAATACCCACGAATGAATCTTGTTTTTGTGTAAAGCATAAAAATATTTTGAAATTAGTGAGGGTTCTAAAACAAACGTTTCAACGCTGTCTATCATTTGACACATTATTATAAACATTATCATCAGGAAATCTGAACATTATGAGTAATAAAGTCTATTCTTTTCGTGATAAGGTAAAGCTGACTTTCTTCCCCAAGCATCAGGACGCAATCTATAGGAGATTAGAAGATAAGCACACGTCTGTGGAAGTAGATGATGACCCTTTGGGTACTACGATGACGATTAACCTCGGTCCGCAGCATCCTGCTACTCATGGTGTTTTGCGCTGTGTGATTCAGGTAAATGGCGAAAAAATCCAAAAATCTGTAGTAGATGTGGGGTATCTTCACCGTGGCGTAGAAAAGCTTGCAGAAAATAAAACGTATCAGGAGTTTATGCCCTATACTGACCGTATGGACTACCTTTCTCCTTACTCCAACAATGTTGCGTGGTGTCTTGCCGTTGAAAAGCTTGCAGGGGTTGAGGTGCCTTACCGCGCCCAATGGATACGGACTATAGCAAGTGAGATGGCGCGTATCTCTGCTCACCTTCTTTGGCTTGGAACGATGGTGATGGATGCCGGTGCGATTTCGATGTTCCTCTGGACCTTTCGCGAAAGGGAGGTACTTTATGACTTGTTCGATAAGATGGCAGGAGTTCGCTTTACGGTAAGTCATTGTCGTATAGGAGGGATTCAGTTTGACCTCTCTGAAGATGTCAGAAAAGGAATTGTTAATTGGAAAGATAACTTTAAAAAAGAATTTAAGGGTTGGAGAAAACTCCTCACTAATAATGCAATCTGGTATCGCCGTAATATAGGAGTGGGTGTAGTAACGAAGGAGGAAGCCATTGCGATGGGGTTCACTGGTCCGAGCCTGAGGGCTTCGGGAGTGGCGCATGACATCCGTTTGTTTGAACCCTATTTAGTATATGAAAAATTAGATTTTGATGTTCCTATCCGAGAAGAAGGAGATTGCTTCGCACGTTTTCAGGTACGTATGGAAGAAATCAATCAAAGTATAAGGCTACTCGACCAACTTCTCGAAAATATCCCGTCAGGGCATATTCGTGCGGATAATGCGAAACATTCTTATCCTTCAAAAAGCGAAGTCTATTATTCTATGGAAGGGCTTATTCATGATTTTATGATGGCCGATATGGGCGTATGCCCGCCGAAAGGTGCAGAGATTTATTCAGCGATTGAGGGACCCAAAGGAGAGTTAGGGTTTCATTTGATTTCTGACGGTACAGGCTCCCCTTGGAGATGCAAGATTAAATCTCCTTCTTTCTCTAACCTTCAGATGCTTGAGAAAATGCTTGAAGGGGCTATGATTGCAGATACCGTAGTATTGATTGGCTCTATTGACCCAGTAATGGGAGAAGCCGATAAATAATGTATTTTTCCAAATCCTAAAACTTCTGTATACCTTATTATACAGGAGTTTTTGCGTTAAAATAGGAATGCATGGCTTTATAAGTAGTTTAGTGGTGGTCTATCAAGTATCTGTTTTTGGCACCCAATAAAACGCTCAAAATTTACCCGATATATTTTATTAGCACTTAAATAAGATGAGTCTAGAGCAAGAAATTAAGCAAGAAAAGTTCCCTAGCCAACGGATTAAAGCCCTTGTAAATATTACCTTTACAAGTAATTACCTTGGGATTGGGCTAAAACAAAGAATAGAGCCTTTTGGAATTACCCTTCAGCAATTTAATGTACTAAGGATATTAAGAGGGCAGTATCCCGGTTTCGTCTCCAATACCCAAATCAAAGAACGTATGATAGATAAAATGCCGGATACTTCAAGGCTCATTGATAGGCTTGAAATAAAAGCATTAGTAGAAAAACATAAATGTAATCACGATAAAAGACTCGTGGATATACGTATCACAGAAAAGGGGCTTGATTTGCTCAAAGACTTGGATAGTATAGAAGAAGATTTTGAAAACTTTATGAAAAATATTTCGGAAGAAGAGTCCGGGATTTTAAATTCTATATTAGATAAAATCAGGGGTAGCGTTATTAGTGAAGGTGAGAATAATGACACCACAAGAGAATAACAACGCCATTTAGCGGCATTTTGAATGTCGGCATGCTCAATTAACCAGTTAAAAGCGGATTCAATAGGCTGCTTTATTTTGCTTACCATTGTGTTAAAATAGTTCCAGAAAGAGTCGTTTTTGGGTAGTGTCCTTTTTCCTTTTGTGGATAGGGACAACGGCAACATTTAATTGCTACTTGGTTTCTATAACTGCCTTTGGGAAGTCGTAATCTTTGTAGGTATATACGATGGCGTTCTGATTGAGTGGAGGTTAAAACCGTTCCATCATGTTCAGAAGCGGCAGAAAGCATAATGGAATGCAGGTTGTGGCATTTCTTGATTCGCATTTTTAGTATAAATATTATAAAAAGGTTGGGTAGCGTAATGTAAAAATACACTTGTAATAACAAGGAGGTACCTCATTTCCATACGCCCTATGCCATTGTAAGAAAATATTCTATTCCTATTATGTTCTTACTCACAGAATAAATTTACTACGGATTGTTCTGCTTTATTTAGGAGCTAAGTAGTATAAGCAAACTTATTATAGGGTCAATTTTATATTCTATATGTAATAAAGCGTATAGTTTTATAATAGTAAGTATGTTTTTATATGTAAGATTTATAGCTGAAAGTGTCTATTTATTTAGAAATATTTGACGTATTTTGATATAGTAATTTGTATATTTATTTAATATTAATATTTGAAAAATAAAATAAACTATTTTTGCTTTTTTGCTATACCTGCCTTATTTATTTAATGTGTGTTTTTTATTTGTAAATTTTCCGCTTTATAATTATTTTTAATGTATATAATATATTGATAGTCATATACTTGAATAACAATTTATTGAAAGTATTATATTGTCGTGATTTTATTTTTTAGAGTAGATTCTTTGGATTAATGAAATATAATTACAGTAAATTTTTGAAAAAAAATTAAAAAAAATATGAAAATAATTTGGAAAGTAGGATAAAGTATTTCTATATTTGCTCTGAAAAGCGTGTAAGAATGTATGGGGAAAATGTTTTTTTGGGGGCTGAATGTTCGTTTTACATCAGAAGTAAGCATTTAATGAAGTAAAAAAACATGTTTATTGTTCTTGTAAATAGCTTTAAATCATATTATTAATATACTTTTTAGTCAGTAAATTTTTTCATCAAATATTATATATTTATCTTTTAATTAAATAAACTATTCATATTTTAATTTAAGTAGCCTATGCAGAGCGCAAATTACACTGATTCATTACCCGTCCCTAAGCGAACGTCCGTGAACAACGGTACCGCCAAAGGGGTGGATAATTGGAAGAAGAGTACATTTTTCACACGTGGCTTCTTCTTACTGCCACTCGTGTACCTTTTTTCGATGCAGTCGTTGTCGGCTCAGACTTCCGTTGCTAATAGGACGGTTTCTGATGCCCAGTATTGTGGAACGAGCAGTTATTATACTGTTTCGATTACGCCGATGTCGGGTTCAAGTCTTTCCCCTTATTACAAGACAAGTTGGGGTACCTTTACGGAGTATAGTAACGGTACTGCCTCTTTTCAGGGACTGGTTTACAACGCGAACAATTCGAACGTGAAATGGACGATTAATGTAACCTTAACGGGTAGGACTTATACTACTCCTTCTGGTAGCCCTAAGCCGCATACGTGCGGCTCTCCGGGTACTTCGAGTTGGTATTATTATACCGGCTTTACGGGTACGCTTACCGGTTCGGGGTCTCTTGCTGGTAGTAAGCTTAACATTACGAGTACAGGTCCCGCCTTCCAAGTAGGTACAGGCGCGAATATCATTGACCTCTTATTTGGAGGACACGGGAGGTATAATTATACTGTAGCTTCATGCAATTCTTTTTATAGTTGTAATTATAATACTACTCATGGATATTTTAATATCAGACTTAGTGGTAGTGCTT
>CAUJFT010000433.1 GCA_963169475.1 Bacteroidota bacterium
TACTGGAGACGAGGTTTTACCTCCTGCCGTTTATGAATCTATCAAAGCCTATACACTTACGCAGGCAAGAGGAACCGTACAAGCAGATATCCTAAAAGAAGACCAAGCACAAAATACCTGCATTTTCTCTACGGAGTTTTCGCTCCGCCTAATGGGTGATGTACAATATTACTTTATTGAGCAAAAAGTACGTAATTTTTATTCTGTATCTATCTCCGGATACCACATAGCGGAAGCCGGTGCAAACCCTATTTCTCAACTCGCCTTTACTTTATCCAACGGATTTACTTATTGTGAATATTATCTTTCCCGCGGAATGAACATTAACGATTTTGCCCCCAACTTCTCCTTTTTCTTTTCTAACGGGGTAGATCCTGAATACTCCGTAATTGGACGAGTGGCAAGAAGAATATGGGCAAAGGCAATCAAGCATAAATACGGAGGAGACGAACGCGCCCAAAAATTAAAATATCATATACAAACCTCTGGACGCTCGCTCCATGCCCAAGAAATCTCCTTTAACGACATTCGTACAACGCTTCAAGCATTGTATGCAATCTATGATAATTGTAACTCTCTCCATACTAATGCTTATGATGAAGCGATTACAACCCCCACAGAAGAGTCGGTCCGCCGTGCAATGGCTATCCAGCTAATTATCAATCATGAATTAGGGCTTGCAAAAAATGAAAATCCTTTACAAGGGGCTTTTATCATCGAGGAACTCACAGACTTAGTGGAAGAGGCGGTGATGATAGAGTTTGATAGGATTACAGAAAGATGAGTGGTGCTGGTTGCAATGGAAACGATGTACCAAAGAGGAAAGATTCAGGAGGAAAGCCTATATTATGAAACGCTAAAACATACAGGAGAACTACCGCTTATTGGGGTAAACACTTTTCTCTCTAAAGAGGGTTCTCCCACGATTTTGCCCCAAGAAGTGATTCGCTCTACTACTGACGAAAAAGAAGCCCAGATTCAGACGATACAAAATCTACATCGTGGCAATGCTGACAATAGCCGTGCTTTATTGCGAAGACTTCAGCAAGCCGCTATCCATAACCAAAACCTCTTCGCCGAACTCATGGAAGCGGGTAAATACTGCTCACTTGGGCAGATAACTGCCGCTTTGTATCAGGTCGGTGGGCAGTATAGAAGAAATATGTAGCCTTTGGAAATTAGGGGAGGGGCTAATGAAATTTTTTTATCGCTAAAATTAAATTAAATATTTTTGGAGTTTCAAAAAATATAATTACATTTGCAGTCCCAAATCAAAATGGGGAAAATAAATGGAGCCGAAGTGGCGGAATAGGTAGACGCGCAGGACTTAAAATCCTGTTCACAGTAATGCGAGTGTGGGTTCGATTCCCACCTTCGGTACATACGATAAAGCTGGTTTATTTTCGGAGAGCCATAACTAAATGTTCTGTTTAGTTATGGCTTTTTGCTTATTCCATCAAAAAAACCAACTATCTCCCCCCGAAAAACTCCATAACTACATAGGTTCTATGAGAATGCTCTGTTTTTCAAAATTGCCATTATATGAAACGCTAATCCCAAAGCAAGGAAACGCCCTTTCTATGACTTTGTGATTTTCAATATCTTCCCTTATATTTGCTCCCACATTTAATAATGTTGGGATATTAAGAAATATAATGGGACGAAACTTAGTTATACCAACTATAAATTGGTTTGTAAAAATGATAAACAAAATCCTTCGTAGTCAATATCGTTAATCCAACTAATCTTGCAAATCCCGATAACCTTTGTATGGTTTATTCAAAATTATGGTTTAACTATTTCAGATAATTTCCTATGGTCTGACAATCTTTTGCCTTGTATATGTTTAGTGTTTTTCTAGATTTTTTATACATATTTTTTAGGTTCGGGTGGGAAATTCTCATTCAAGAGTACTATATACGTAGAGAATTATTACCGAATTTACGGGAGGCACTTAGAAACACCGATGGCAGCTTTGGGACAAATGACCTGAAACGAATGTGCTACTACGCGCGATTTGTACCAGCGGTTTCTGGTGCAGCCTACGGAATATTAGTCAATAGAGGGCTTACTACCAAAGAAAGACGACAAATGTTAATGCTTAGTGCAGCAGCCCCTATTTTTGATGACTATTTTGATGACAAAAAGCGATTAGTTCACCGGCTGAAACAAATGATAGAGCAGCCTTTTGAGTACGAACCACAAGATACAAAAGAGATTGTTTTTATACAGTTACTCAGAAAAATCAGTACAGATGTTAGGGACATGACCTTCTTTATGGACATTTGCCGTAAGGTCTATGATTCACAATTAGAGGCGTTAAAGCAGGAAAATCCGGAAACACCAGAGGGGGAGCTACGCAAAATAACGATGGACAAAGGGGGATATTCTACCCTTCTATTTAAAACGCTGATGGAATACCCTTCGCTATCTGGAGATAATGAAGCGATATATCACTTTGGAGGTATGGTACAATGGGTAGATGATATTTTTGATGTGTATGATGACACCAAAGACGGGATTCGCACGCCGGCAAGTATTGCCACTGATATTAAAGTATTAAGGGAAGAATTTGAGAATGGCTTAAAAGAGCTATATCGTTTGTTTATCCAATTAGACTTGCCTTTGGCACAAAAGTTACGTTTCCTTGATTTACAGTGGTTCTTCTTTAGCAGAGCATTTGTCTGCCTCGAACAACTTGAGAACCTCCAAAACCAACACAACCACCCCTTTAATCCTGCCCTTTTTCCCCGAAAAGCACTAATTTGTGATATGGAAAAATGGGAAAATATAAGAAAATGGCTTAGATACTTTTATAAATGGAAAGAGTTTATCCAATCTTATAATTAATTCGTAAATTTACACACTGATTTCACAAAATCAAGCCTAAAAACATGAATACAAAAGTATTGATTATAGAAGATGAACCTAAAACAGCCCAATCTCTCAAGCAGGGCTTAGAGGATTATCATTGCGAAGTAGTACTCGCTTACGAAGGGTATTACGGCTTGCGACTTGCCAAAGAAATAAAGTTTGATGTGATCGTAACTGACGTTATTTTGCCACATATAAACGGGATAGATATTTGTAAAGAATTAAGAGCCTCCGGAGTTCATACACCAATTATTATTTTAACGGCACTCAGTAATACCGATGATGTAGTTACCGGTTTTGATGCCGGAGCCGATGACTATCTCACCAAACCATTTGAAATAAAAGAACTCATTGCCAGAATCAGGGCTTTGCTGAAAAGAACGGGGCTTTCCCCTCTTCCTCCCAATATACTAAAGACCCGAGAGTTAGAAATTAACTTAGACCGAAAAACCGTTTACCGGAGTGGACAGAGGATAGACCTCACTCCTAAAGAGTTCTCGTTGTTAGAGTTACTAGTTCGTAATAAAGGACGCGCCGTTTCCAAAGCCGACATTGCGGGTAAGGTATGGGATATTGACTTCGACACAGGCACGAATGTCATAGAGGTATATGTAAATTATCTTCGTAAAAAAGTAGACAAGGGCTTTGATAAAAAATTAATTCATACTCAATTTGGAATGGGGTATGTTTTTATTGATGACGAGGTAGAAGCCTAATTACGAATATGCAGATACGGACAAGGCTTACTTTACAATTTTTTGGTATAGTCGCGGGGATTTTGCTCGCCTCTCTGTTAGCCGTTTATTCTGTATCCTCTAAATATCGTGCAGACGCATTTTATATTCGCCTTAAAGAAAAAGCCATTACCTACTCTAGTT
>CAUJFT010000434.1 GCA_963169475.1 Bacteroidota bacterium
TTAAATGCATCTTTCGCCCCAAATTAAAACAGTATATTTTTTAGAATTGTGTTTTAAGTTTAATTTTGCTGAAATAAAATTAAAAAATATTAATTATCACCCAAAAATTACAGGAGAAATTGGCATCATATCATATATCCGACTCTCAGCTTGCAGAGGAAAAAAAGTGGATAGAAGCCTCACAGAAAGACCCCAGAGCCTTCGGGAAACTTTACCATTATTATTATAACCGGATATTTTTATTCGTTTATAAGAGAGTGGAAGAAGAAGACGAAGCGGCAGACATTGCAGCGCAGACCTTCCTGAAAGCATTAAGCAATATAGGCAAATATTCCTTTCAAGGTGTCCCTTTTGCGGCTTGGCTTTACCGTATCGCACTTAACGAGGTAAATATGCACTATCGAAAAGCAAAAAACAGAGTAATCGAAAGCATAGAGAAAGTACAAATTGCGGAAATGCTTGAAGAACCAGAGGCTTTGTTTTCAGAGGAAATGCTTGGGCGGTTAAGTGAAGTCCTTAAAAAATTGGATAAAGAAGATATGCAGTTAATTTCCTTGCGCTTTTTTGAAGGGCTACCTTTTAAAGAAGCAGGCGAAATTCTGGGAATTACCGAAAATAACGCAAAAGTAAGAACCTATAGAATTTTGGAAAGAATGAAAAAGCAATTTAGAATGACAGAGAAATAATCCTTTTTATAGGATAAAAAATTACTTCGTAAATAATATGGAAGAAAATAAAATATACATTGATAGAAAAATGCCTTCCAAAGAGGCTATTGAACGCCATAAAGATTTTGAAACCCTGCTTGAGAGATATGAAGCCGGAAACCTTGTCGCTAAAACAGATAAACAGGAGATACATAAGCCCGCCTCTCCCCAAAGATGGTATTATTACCTTGGAGGAGTAGCGGCTTGCCTGCTCATCGGGTTGTTCGTGGTATTTCAAGATACCTTTAATAATGATGCCGCTCCTCAAACGTCCGAAACCGCTGTAAGTCCTCCCATCATTGCAGATTCTTCCTTAGACCGGCAATCCGTAGCGCAAGAGAAACCAACTCCTATTGTAAAGGAGCAAAAAACCGACAATCTGGTTGTGGTAGAAGATACAAAAACAAAAAAGGAAAAAGCTACTAAAAAGGAAGCCGAAAAAGTTACTCCGCAAATAGTGGCAACTCCCCCTACTCCACCTATAGTTGACTCTCCGCCCCCCCTATCAGAACCTCAAAAGCCAAAAGGAAAAACCATTCAACTTAAACTTGAAAACGAAGCCTTGTATCCCGAACTAAAAGCCTATAAAAACCATCAATGGGAATATGCAGGAAATACAGATGAGCTTGACCCTTGGAAGAATAATATTTTTGGGAGGAAAAATCATTGGGACAATGCCTCCGTTACAAAAGAAGGGCAAAATTTATATACAATTACCCTATCCAAAAAAGACGGTACCGCCTTTTCTTTTCCTGCAAGGATAGTGTTTTCCGGAGAAGCATACGAAGAAGCCCTAAAAACGTACCATGAATTGAAAGGAAAAGAATAAAAACCTTATTTTACCTATAAAATGCTTACATATCTGTCTATTTCAGGAGACTTCGTGTCTGTTTTGAACTATAAAAGACCAATTATAGAATCCTCTTTACTACTTCCTTCACTTTCGTCATTACTGATAATCTAACTATAGCCCTACCATTATAAGAGAGTATTTTTGGAATATCTGAAAAATATTTTAGGTTTTTGGAAAAATATACGTATTTTGGCACCACTTATTGAAAGAATAAAAAAATATCCGATTTACAAAGGACGCGCAGTATTATTTTTTTAATGGATCCACCCGTAATTCTTTTAGCCTTTGCCAATGACCGTCGGGATAACGCCCGTTACCTACGCGGGCTTGCTGATGAGTTACGTGGTATTCGGCAGGCACTCCAGCCAGCAAAAAGAGCAGGGAAAGTGGACATCGTTGAGATAGCAAATGCCTCCCTTTCGGATATTATTGACGTTTTTACAGACCCAGAATATGCCGGACGTATTCGTATTTTTCATTATGCTGGTCATGCAGACAGCTACCGCCTAATGCTCGAAACCACGGGAGGAGCAACTGAATACGCCAACGCTGAGGGTTTTTCTTCTTTCCTTGCCCGCCAAGGCTCTTTGTCCCTTGTTTTTCTAAATGCCTGCTCTACAAAACAACAGACCGAATCATTGCTTGCAAAGGGAATCCCTTCGGTAATTGCCACCTCTTCCGTCATTTCGGATAATGTAGCAACAGCACTCGCTATCCGCTTTTACAAAAGTATTGCCGCTTATCGCCCCGTTGCCCAGGCTTTTCAAGATGCCGCAGACGAAATAAAAACACTTTTTGGCGAAAATAATTATCGAAAAGTATATTGGGACCAATTGCCTGAAAATGAAATCCCCACAGTCATGCCATGGGAAATGTATCCCTCCAATAATAACGCATGGAGGTTGGAACCCCCGGTTCAAGATAATCACATCGTAGGGTATAAAATCGGACCTTTTTCTCACATGATGGTGGATAGAAATGAACAAAATGATGAATTTACCTCTTCTTTTTCCTTAGGCGTTTCCCGCCCAATACGTAAACCGATGGTGTTCTTGATTCATGGCAAAAAAGATGACCGCCATGAAAGCCTTGTAACCCGTTTTAGCGTAGAAACCGTAGGGAAAAATAACTATATCAGACCCTATGATATAAGAAATTGGCCCATTAAGGGTACAACAGAAGAACTAAAAAGGCTACTAAGAATGCGGATTATAGAGACCTTTGAAGCCTTGAATTGGAGCGGAAAAGCACCAGAAATGGTAACGGGAAAAGACATTATCTATAACCCATTTTTTGCTACTCAAAAAAATGTGATTCTTCAACATAATATACCCGGCGAAGCGTGGAGTGCGGCTACAGATGAATTGCTCGCTTGGTATGTAGGCGAATTTTGGAATATTGATATTTCCGATTCGTTTATCCCAAATTTTACTATCTTTATAAATATATTGTATTCGCCAGACCAAGAAAAATCGGGATTCTTCTCCTCTTTATTTTCCAAAAAATATCTCAAAGATAAAATTACAGATAACCTTCAGAAGCTGTCTTCTCAGCATGAAGACCGTTGTAGGTTATTAAGCGAATTAAGGGGAATAAAAAAAGACCATCTTGATAATTGGATTATAGAATCTAAACTTGGGGATTTTCAGGATTTTTTATCTCTGACAGAGTTGCTATTCAAACAAGGAAATACAGTATTACCCTATGTCCCAATGCTCAACCTCGAAGTTCAGTTAAAGCGCACAATAGATGGCTTTATGGCAAAAAATTCAGGCTTATATGGATAATTTTAATTATATAAATCAAAAAATAAGTAGTCATTATGAATAGTTTTTTTGTATATAAAGGAGACGGCACCACA
>CAUJFT010000435.1 GCA_963169475.1 Bacteroidota bacterium
AGCAGGTTCTTGACAAAAGAAGCAAGGTGACATTGTTTACTCGTCCGCGGCGTTTTGGCAAAACATTGAACATGAGTATGCTGCGATATTTTTTTGAAACAGGAACAGATTCAAAATTACATAAAAAATAAATTATACCAAAATATAGTAAGCAGTTTTATGAGCAATGGCTTTTCGATTTTATACACAGAGACGTATCTTGTGATTCAAAAAGTAATATCATAGGAATACGACTTCTTAAAAAAAGTATCGTTTTCTAAAAAAACACCATCATATTCTCTGTATAAAATTAATAAACAATACCCTCTGCTTAACTTTGTCGCCCCGTTAGAGAAATTCTTGGCTTTGTAGTGGGTTAATCTATCGAAGTTATGTTTTTTTGTTATTTTTTGGGGATAATAACAATTGGTTCTTGACTTAGCCTTAGTGGGAAAAATGAAGAATGTCTTTGTGGGAAGTCGGTCTAAACAACCGGCTTTTTTATTTACCTCTGTTCAAATAACATATACTCTGCTAATTACCCTTGTGTATCGATTCAAAAAGGGGCATTTTCTCATAAGTACTTATCGGTAAAAAAATAAGAAGATAAGGTTGAATAAAATTATTGGTTATAAAATATCTGCATAAAAAACATCATGTTCGTTTTTTACCCACTCATACTTAATTATTAGATAACATTACCCTTCTTAATAATGGATAATTAATTACTGTCAAAAGGTATCTATAGATACGAATCCTCTCCCAAAAGCTACTCTTTCTAAAAGATTCATCACGAACGCTACACTACGCACTCAAAAAAGACATCTCACTCCTAACTTTGTAGCCTCAAATAGGGGTTTTCGACTTTTATGGTTATTTAAATGGGGAAGAAATAGGTCGTCTGAAAGGGGCGGCCTTCTTTTTTTATTGTTAGTTTATTCCCAGACTATCCGTTTAATGGACGGGACATGTTCATTCATTACTGCAACGATTCCTTTTTGAACGGTTTCCTTAATAAACGGACAGCCCTTACAAGCTCCCTTTAATGCTATCCGAAGTACTCCATTTTCTAAAGATTCAAGCAAGATGTCTCCCCCATCTTCTTGAGCAAAAGGTCTAATGTGTGTGTCCATCACTTGCTTGGCAAGGTTAAACATTATCTCATCTTCTGTTCCGTGAGCAATGGGCGGCTTCCCAAGATAAAGAATCGGTTCGTTTTTGCTGAGGTGTGTATTTACCGCCTCTCTAAGTTCGGGTAAAATTTCTTCCCATTCCGGAGAATTATTTGACTTAATGACAGTGATGTAGTTTTTGTAGATAAGCACTCTTTCTACATATTTATACATCATTAACTTACGTGCAAGGGGCGAATACCCCGTTTCTGAAAAAGAGGTAAATTCAAAGGCTTCTTGTGTAAGCACCCCATTTTCAAGGACAATTTTAATTGCTTGAGGATTGGGTACGCCCTCAAAATGTAAATTTACTTGACGCATACAATTATAATTACAATACGGGACAAAGTTAAGGTGTTTTTTTAGAAAAACCAATTAATATACAATTTCCATAATATCAGAGAGCGGCAGACCTCCCTTCTCTTGATATACCCAATTTCCGTTTTTCATTCCCCAAACCTGAATCTGGCTTTCTGAAAAAAGAAATTCATCATGCGTAACGCACAAAACTGTCTTGCCTTCATTTGCTAATGAAGTAAGGTTCTCTAATAAAGCAGTTTTTTGACGGGGGTCTAATGCCGCAGAAGGCTCATCAAGCAAAAGCACAGAGGCCTGCTGAACAATTGCCCTTGCAAGGCAGACCCGCTGAAATTCCCCTCCGGATAAATCCTGAACCTCTCTATTTTTTAGCATAGAAAGTCTCATCTTTTCAAGGGTATCCGCTACTATCTCGGTGTCTTCTCTTGAATAACTCCCCCAAAAACCTATATAAGGAAACCGCCCAAATAGCACAAATTTTTCTACCGGAACAAATTCGGGTGTAATAGGATTCTGGGGTAAAAATGCAATCCGCTTTGCCAATGCTTTCGCATCAAGTTTTTGAGTATTTATCGCTACCCCTTCGTTTGAAACTAAGGATATACCACCTTCGTAAGGAATTAGATTCATGATTGCTTTGAGTAGTGTTGTCTTTCCGCTCCCATTTTTCCCAATTATACAATGTATTTTACCGGACTCAAAAAAGGCAGAGAGGTCTGCTAAAACCTCTCTGCCTTTTAAGGAAACATACAAATTACTAAGGCTGATTTTCATCAGAACTCATCTTCATTCCAGAGGAAGTCTTCTTTGGAAGGATAATCAGGCCATATATCCTCTATACTTTCCCAATTTGTTTCCTCATCTTCTAATTCCACAAGATTTTCTATTACCTCCAAGGGCGCGCCCGAACGGTGTGCAAAGTCCAACAACTCACTCGTAGTACAAGGCCAAGGGGCATCTTCCAAATAAGTGGCTAGCTCAAGTGTCCAATACATATTCTTTAATTATATTTTAGTGGTTAACTTTTGGGAGGGCAAATATACTATTATTTATGAAATACTCTATTTAAAAAAAAATATAAACGGTAATTCCGTCAATGCAATGTACGACGATGCTAATAATTAGTAGGAAAAAGCATGCTTTTGTACCCCCTTTTTACATGACCAATTACATTTAGGGGTGTAACGAATTTCTAAAAAAAAGGTTATACTAAAAAAGTATTCGCCCTATAATGTGAAGTACTAATAAAACCTCCCACTACCGCCATTCTATGTATCATTTTATCCCATTTTTCTTTGAATCGCTCCTCTTCCCCAATTTCACATCTATCCTCAATGAGTAATTCTGTGTGTACTTCTGTTTCGGTAACTTGGAACCGAATTTGTTCTCCTTGCTTCATGTCGGTTATCCTCTCCCAAACGAGGATGTGATATTTTTCATCTACTTCAACCACTTGTGTTTGTTGTAGAGAATCATTCCAAGTAAAAATTGTTATTTTTGATTTTGTGTCATAACTCACCTCATTCGCAATCCAATTCGATAAAGCCTCCGGCTTATAAAACATGGCAAACAAGGTATCCATAGGACACCGAAAATAGTAAGAGAAGAATATATTTTTTTTTGAAGTCATTGTGCTAATATATTGGAACATCATACGCCCTAAAATGTGTAGGTAAAAAATATCGTTTGATAAAACACTTTACTTCATAGATAAAGCAAATAGCTTGCCATAGTTTTTACAGTTAAGTACGATTGAGTAAAAAACCAAGAAAATTATTATCAATTAAAACCCTGACTATTAATTTCTTAATCTTATTATTTGTTATTCATTTTTAACTATTCACTGCTGATAATACAAAAAACCAGTGCCATTTGTGGCAACCGGTTTTTTTAAGAACGTATATTCTCCCAATTATACGTGTATTTTATTGCGAAACCTTTTGAAGGATTTTTACTGCACGGATACTCTGAGTAGGATATTTTTCCGAAGTGATGTAGGTCCTATCTTCTGCATATTGGACAGCTCCCTGAAGTACGCGCTTATTATTATTTTCGCTTGAAACCATCATGTAGAGAGAGATATTGAGGGGCTTTGTCGGGTCAATTTCTGGAATAGTTACATTTGTATAAACCATTTTTCCTTCAATGATTTTATATTTATATCCTTGGGCGGAGAAGTAGTCGTTGATACGGCTCATCACTTCTGCCTTGGGGATAAAAGCACTTACGGGGAAGCAAGGCGTTCCGTCGACCATTACGTCCGATTGATAATCCCAGAAGCCTTTAAGGTCTTGTTCAAGCATCCGAAGTTCTATTTCCCTAGCAGCGGAGGCTTTGATTTTGGCATCTGCAAGGGTAAGTTGTTCTTCTTTCAACTCAATGTACTCTTCTCTTTGAACAATTCTACGCTCTCTCGCATCAACCTCGGCAGCCCTGCGTGCAAGTGCTGCTTCGTTAAGGCTTGGCGGATTTACGGTAGAGGGAGCAGGTTCATTCTTACCTTTTTGTTCTAATATCGCAAGCTGATTTTTTAGATTTTGGTTTTCAGATTTCAGTGCAGTAATTTTACCTTCATAATCTTCTGTATTGATTCCTGTAACCGGAGTGGCTGCCAATTTTTCCTCTAATTCCGCGATTCTACTTAAGTCTTTATTATGTTGGTCAATTGCAGAGGAAACATATTCTGTATTTTTTTCGATTTGCTCCCTTAGCGTGGCATTTTCTGTCATAAGTTTTTCCATTTCGCCGGAATCTTGTCCAGATACAGAAATGTTCTTATAGGTTTCTACCTCACGGTTTAGTGCTGAAACCTTAGACTGTAAAGCGATCACATTATCATTCAGGTCAGTATTTTGTTTCCTAAGGAAATCAAGTTCTTCGGAGGAGCCTGGCATAGGGGCGGCGGATTC